>JANQIW010000034.1 GCA_028281945.1 Prochloraceae cyanobacterium PL24a_bin.78 | reverse complement strand
AAGGGGGACAAGGAGGACAAGGAAGATGGGTTTTGGACTGGGAATCAGCAGGGAAAAGAGAGCTTTAACTCTATCATCTTTTTAGAAATTTGGTATAAGAGTCATCTCTGTTTCGATCCCTTGTCAGGGAAAAGGAAATGGAAAGATGGGCTGTGGGTTAGCTCAAAAAACAAAAAGAAAGTTTCGATCCCTTGTCAGGGAAAAGGAAATGGAAAGTTTCTTGAAAGGCTACAGGTTCCCTAGGCACTGCTTTGTTTCGATCCCTTGTCAGGGAAAAGGAAAAGGAAAGGATGGAACAATATTTAGTTGTACTTCCACTTATCAGTAGTTTCGATCCCTTGTCAGGGAAAAGGAAATGGAAAGTGAAAGACTACTAAAGTATTATCACGACTTTTTACTTACAACTTCACCATAACCATTTGTTAATAATTTATTAAACATGAATTAACCATAATTTTACTCACAACTTCACCATAACCATTTGTTAACAATCTATTAAATACGAATTAACCGTCATTTTAATTACAATAAATTATTCTATAGACAGAATTGATAATTTATGGCAGTAGAAAATTCGGTAAATCTCCCATAGAAAATAATGCCACCAGCATTTTGATTCTTAATTTCTAGCCAAAAATATCAAACCTAAATAGAAAAAATAACTTGTTGTGAGGAAGTAAATGGGTGTTCAACTTAGCGTATTAGGTACGTTTGAAACAGGAATATTCGATGAAAGTGCAGCAGAAATTGTTGCCTTCGATTCAGGAAGCGATCGACTTTTTGTCATCAATGCCAACGATGGTATAGTTGATGTCTTAGATATTAGCGATCCCAACAACCCCACTGAAGAGGCTTTTGAGCTTAATCCAGCAGCGGATATCGAGGATCCCGAAGGTGGAGAAATTGACGGAATCAATAGTGTAGCCGTAAGTAATGGCTTAGTAGCGGTTGCTGTTGAAGTAGTCAATGCAGCAGATAATGATGCCCAAGAACCCGGTTTAGTAGCATTCTATGATACTGATGGAGTTTTCTTAAATTCAGTTGAAGTAGGATTTTTACCTGATAGCGTAACTTTTACCCCCGATGGTAATACTGTTTTAGTGGCAAATGAAGGTGAACCAGATGATGATATCGTTGATGGTGCATTTGAATTCGACCCCGAAGGCTCTATTAGCATTATCGATGTCTCTGGAGGAGTAGAAACTGCCACAGTAACTACAGCAGATTTCACAGCATTTAACGATGATGCCGAAGCATTAATCGCTTCTGGAGTAAGAATTTTTGGACCAGGTGCAACTGTAGCTCAAGATTTAGAACCAGAATTCATTACAGTTACAGATGATTCTACAACTGCTTTTGTAGCTCTTCAAGAAAATAACGCTTTAGCAGTGGTAGATATTGCCACAAGTACAGTTACAGATATCCTTCCCTTAGGAGTTATCGATAACAATCCTACTCCTACTCTAGAAGTTACCCTTATAGATGACGCAAGTGTTCCACTATTAGGAGTAACTGAAAGTGGACAAGAAATTCCTTTTGGTGCTTTTTCAAGTTTATTCTTTGAAGGAGTAAACCCAGAAAACGGTAACTTACAGTTCCTTACTAATCCAGATGCAGGTCCTTCAACTGGTGAAAATGAAGATGGAGAGCAAGTTTTCCTTTTACCAGATTTCCAGCCACAAGTGGTAAGATTTGAATTTAACCCATCCACAGGAGATGTAGAATTCACAGATTTTATCCCTTTAACAGGGATTGATGGCGCGCCTTTAACAGGAATACCTAATATTGCCGCAGATGATATCCCAGTAGATGAAGCCGGGAATCCTATACCTTTCGATCCCGATGGAGCAGATTTAGAAGGTATTGTGGTAGCACCTGATGGTACATTCTGGATGGTAGATGAATTCCGCCCTTCTATTTATCATTTCAATCCTGATGGTACTTTAATCGATCGTTTTATTCCAGATGTAGGTTTAGGGCCAGAATTTGGAACACCTGCATTACCGGCAATTTATGCCCAACGTACAGAAGGTCGTGGTTTTGAAGCTATTGCCCTACAAGATGGCTTAATTTATGCTTTTGTACAATCTCCTCTAGATAACCCTGATACAGACGAAAGTATCGCCGTTAGGATTTTACAATTTGATCCTGCAACTTCTACTACTATTGGAGAATTCATCTATATCTTAGAAGGTGGAGAAAGCGATCGAATTGGAGATGCAGTAGCATTAGGGCCCGAGGGAGAATTCCTTCTGATCGAAAGAGATGACGATACCAATGATACAGGAGATGGGCCAGAGCAAGCAATTTTCAGAATCAACCTCGAAAATGCTACTAACACTTTGGACTTTGACTTAAGCACCTTACCAGATGGAGAAACCATCGAAAGCATTGCTGACTTCGACTTAACTACAGCAGAAGCAACAGCAGCTTTAGAAGCAGTTGGGATAACTCCTGTATTCAAGGAATTAGTGGCTGATACCGATGAGTTAGGCTTTGGTTTTGCCAACGCACCTGAAGGTTTAGCACAAATCGATGCTACAACTTTTGCCATCATTAATGATAATGACTACGGTTTAGAAGGGCTTCCCACTGGAATCGGTATCCTTGAATTAGGCAACGCCTTAGATGCAAGTGACGAAGACGGTGCAATCAATATCCGTAACTGGCCTATATTTAGCTTAAATCAACCAGATTCCATTGATACTCTTACCATTGATGGGGAAACCTTTATTGTTACAGCTAACGAAGGTGACAGCCGTGACTTTGAAGTAGAAAGAGTAGAAGATTTAATCTTAGATCCTGTAGCATTCCCAGATGCAGCAACATTACAACTTCCTGATCAATTAGGACGTTTGGAAGTAACAACTACCCTTGGAGATACGGATGGGGATGGAGATTTCGACCAATTATTCGCCTTTGGTTCCCGTTCATTCTCCATCTTTGATACAGCAGGAAATTTAGTCTTCAACAGTGGCAGCTTATTAGAAGAAATCACAGCAGAATTACTTCCTGATAACTTTAATACAGATAACGATGAAAATGGCTTTGACGATCGCAGTGATGATGCAGGACCCGAACCTGAAGCCATTACCGTAGGGGAAGTAGATGGTGTACCTCATATCTTCGTAGGTTTAGAGCGTATCGGGGGAATTGCCGTATTTGATGCTAGCGATCCTACTTCACCTGAATTTGTGGAATATTTCAACAATCGGGATTTCTCCGCTCCAATTGAAGAGGCTGGAGATTTGGGTCCAGAAGGTTTTGCCTTTATTCCTGCTGAAGAAAGTCCTAATGGTGAAGCTATACTAGCTGTTGGTAATGAAGTTAGTGGTACTACTAGTTTATTCCAAGTAGATGATGTAGCTCCTGTATTTACTTTACAATTACTTCACGCTTCCGATTTAGAAGGTGGAATTAATGCCATCGGTAGTGCACCAAATTTTGCTGCTATCGTTTCTGCCTTAGAACCAGAATTTGAAAATACCATTACCCTTTCTGCTGGGGATAACTATATTTCTGGACCATTCTTTAATGCTGCTTCTGATAGTACAGTATTTAACTCCATCTTTGAAGGATTATATAATACCTTCCCATTCTTTGATGTAGATGGAGATGGCACACCTGAGCCTTTATTAGATGTTTCTGGAATTCCAGATTCTGCTGATACCAATGGAAATAGTTTCTTTGATATTGATGAAATTGATGCCTTCTTAACTGGGCCAGATGCTGGAGATTTAACGGCTGAAGATGTATTTGTCACTGATATTAATGGAGATGGATTCCCTGATTACTTCGACGAAATTGATAACTTCCAAGGAAGAGTAGATATCTCCATTATGAATTTAATTGGATTTGATGCTTCTGCTTTAGGAAACCATGAATTCGATTTAGGTACAGATAACATTGAGAATATTATTGAATTCGATTCTGAAGAAGACAATAGCCTCTCAGATGTAGATGAAGAATCAGTATTAGCAGCCTTTCCTGGAGCGGTAAACTTCCTTCAAGAAGTAGATTGGTTAGGTGCACAATTCCCTTACTTATCTTCTAACTTAGACTTCTCTGCTGATACTCAAATTGGTAACCTGTTCACTGATGATATCCTCTTTAGCACAGACTTTGAAAGTGACTTACTTTCTGCTCGTACGGATGTAAATGATCCTACCATTACTGGACCAAACGATTCTCAAGACAGAATCGCACCATCTACTGTTATTGATGTCAATGGAGAATTAATCGGGGTAGTAGGGGCAACAACTCCACTTTTAGAAGCAATTTCCTCTCCTGGTGTAGTAGAAGTACTTCCACCTTCCGACTTAACAGAAGACTTAGCAGAGATTATTCAGGTTGAAGTTGATGAATTATTAGCTTTCGATGATGGTACAGGCAGAGTACTTGATAAAGTTGTATTAGTATCTCACTTACAACAATTCTCTATTGAATCCCAAGAATTAGCTCCATTATTATCTGGTGTTGATATTATCGTAGCTGGTGGAAGTGGCCAAATTGTAGCTGATGCGGAAGATATTGAGCGCGGTTTACAACCTGGTGACACTATTGAAGATTTAGCGGATATCGATTTAGACACTCCAGGGCAACAAATTGGATACCCATTCGTAGCTACTGATGCTGATGGTAATCCTGTGGCTGTGGTATCCACCGATGAAGAATACAGTTATGTAGGTCGTTTAGTTATCGACTTTGATGCTAATGGTATTATTATTCCTGAAAGTGTAGATCCTAATGTTAGTGGTGCTTTTGCTACTACAGATGAAGGCGTAGCAGACTTATTTGGAGATGAAGATCCATTTGCAGATGGCACACCACAAGCAGCGGTACAAGATTTGGTAAATAATGTCACTGGAGTAGTAACCAGCCTTGACGGTAACATCCAAGGGCAATCTGATGTCTTCCAAAATGGTGCACGTGGAGATGTAAGAAACCAAGAAACTAATTTCGGTACTTTAACTGCTGAAGCTAATATCTTTGTAGCTCGTGAAATCGAAGATGTGGAAACCTCTCCAATCCTAGTTTCCTTCAAAAATGGTGGTGGAATCCGAGATATTATTGGATTCTTAGGGCAATTAGATGATGGTTCTGTAGTAGCTACTACTACTCAGGCTAATCCAGCAGCTAACAAAGAAGAAGGTGATGTTTCTGAGTTAGATATTGGTAATACTCTACGCTTTAACAATGGTTTGGAATTGATTACTTTGACTTCTGCTCAATTGTTTGAAGTTTTAGAGCATTCTGTAGCTGAAACTTTACCCGATCTTACCAGTGAACCAGGTCAATTTGCTCAAGTGGATAATATTATCTTTAGTTTCGATGCTACTCAACCTGCACGGACTTTTGATCCTAATACTTTAGAGCAAGTTACTCCAGGAGAAAGAATTATTAATGCGGCTGTTTTTGATGATTCTATCGGGGGATTTGTTCCTGTGGTGGAAAATGGTGAACTAGTAGATGATGCCCCTGAGGCAATTCGAGTAGTAACTTTAGATTTCCTTGAAGATGGTGGAGATCAATATCCATTCCCAGTGTTTGAAGCTCTCGATCCTGAATTCTATAATGAAGTAAGTTTGATCGATGAATTTGCTGCTGCTGAAGCTGGTAGTTTCCCTGATTTATCAACTTTTGAGACTCCAGGTTCAGAACAAGATGCCCTAGCGGAATTGTACCAAGCTGAATTTAATGTGGATAATGGCGGTAGTCCTTTTGATATTGAGGATACTCCTGTAGAAGATGATCTTATGATTCAGAATGATCTCTTCCGTGAAGATACCATCGATCTATTCGTTTTCTCTGATGAGCCTTTTGAGTTAATCTTTAATTCTCTTGGTGATGATGTTGTTGAAGTAGGGACTAATATGGATGGTGAAAACGAGATTATCTTTACTGGTGCTGGTCTTGATTTCGTAGATATTGCAATTAATGGACCTCTTCCTACTGGTGGTAACCGTGTTTATACTGGTAGCGATGATGATATTGTCTTAGCAAGCTTTGACGATCGCATCTTTGGTGGTGATGGTAGTGATGTCATTAGTGGTATCCTTGGTGACGGCGATAATCGTCTCTATGCTGGTGCTGGTGATGATATTATTGTCGTCGGTAGTGACGATCGTGCTTTTGGTGGTGATGGTAGCGATACCTTTGATGCCACTACTAGTGAAGGTGGTGCTCGTATCTATGGCGGTGCTGGTGATGACGTATTTCTCCTCGGTGCAGGCGATCGCGTTGTTGGTGGCGACGGAGATGATTTATTCAATGTGCTTGATGGTGGTGATAACTTGATTTCTGGTGGCAGTGGTGCTGATACTTTTATCATTGCTGATTTTGTAAATCCTCCTGATGTTAATACTATTACTGATTTAGAGCTTGATGTGGATATCATTAGTGTTAATTTCATTGATGGTGTTGCTTCTGTGGCGGATTTAACCTTTACTCCAGATGATGATGGTAATGGTACTTTCGTTGGCATTGGGGATCAGGATATCGCTTTCTTCTTAGGTATTGATGCTGTTGCCCTAGAAACTACTGGTAATTTTACCTTTGCTTAAATTTCCTAAGTTGATTGAAATTTTTAATGCTTTCAATCTTTAATTCTTATGTCTGGTTGGGTTTGTTTTCCCTCCAGGCTTTTTTTTTATGCTAATATGGTTTTTCGTGTAGTTGTGATAGACATTGAGAGGAGATTGTGGAGATTGGGAGATTGGGAGATTGGGAGATTGGGGAGAATGGGAGATTGGGGAGAATGGGGAGAATAAATTTTGGTTAATTATCCTAGATTTGGGATTTTTTAACACTATCATTATTAAAGACAATTTGAGATTAACTTTATGAGTTTCACTCGGCTTTAGGACAAATTCTCAATTATAGATTAGCTTTAAGAGAGGTAGAACCTGAAAGAATCTTATATTTAGCTATTAATCTCGATGTTTATAATGAGTTTTTCTCCCGTAGATTTATTCAAAGTTCAATTCAAGAATATAGTATAAAGCTATTAATATTTAACTCTATCAAAAATAATATAGTATTATGGAAGGAATAAACTATTCAAAAATAATTCAAGAAGTTCTTAAAAAACATTCAATAGATCATTTCCAAAATGAAACGGAAATTCAGTTAATCTTTGATAAGGAAAATCATCATTACCAAGTTACTCATCTTGGATGGAAAGAGTTAGATAGAGTTTATGGAATTATAATTCATGTAGATATCAAAGGTGATAAAATCTGGATTCAAAGAGATGGAACGGAAGTTGGTGTTGCCAATGAATTAATAGAAGCTGGTATTCCTAAAGAGAATATTGTTTTGGGTTTTCATGCTCCCTACAAGCGAAAATTCACAGATTTTGCTCCAGAATAGAAATTTTATTTCTTGAAATCGATTCAGTAAACATTTTTATATGTAAAAATAAGCTAGAGAAAATAACTTATTAATTAATATCTCCAACTTATTACTTGTTACTTAACACTTAGGAAGCAACAGAAGCAGTCGATCGTCTTCTGCGATAAGACTTAACCATAGGCTTAGGCTGAGTTTGTAAGAGAAAGACAACGAGAGGGCGACATTGTAACTCACGTTTAGCCAGACGTTGTAGACTAGATTGAATTTCATCCCGTAGAGAATCCCAATCCACATCATCCTCAGAATCATTGCCATTATTGCCATTATTACCAGCAAACTCATCAAGCCTATCATTGAGAATCCGTTCAATCGTACGGCTCACCATACTCTGCAAAATAGATTCCTTCATTGTAGTCACCATGCCTCGCAGATGAACTTCAGGCTTAGCCGTTAACTTACCATCCCAAGAAACGGTAGCAGCTACAGTCAACACCCCATCTTCTGCCAACTGCTGCCTTTCCTTCATAACATCTTCATGAACCACACCTGCGCTATCCACCAACTTAATACCGGAAGCAACTTTTCCGATAATTTCAATATTATCTTCTGATAACTCAATAATATCGCCATTATCAATAATCACTATATTATCCTGAGGTATTCCCATACTGTGAGCAGTCCTTGCATGATGAACTAACATCCGATGTTCACCATGTACAGGAACAAAAAACTTAGGTTTAGTCAAAGCTAACATCAACTTTTGGTCTTCTTGGGAACCATGTCCTGAAACATGAATTCCTTGATTTTTCCCGTAAACTACATTAGCCCCTTGCATCATCAGACGATCGATGGTATTTACCACGGCGATAGTATTACCTGGGATAGGATTAGCAGAGAAAACCACAGTATCACCGGGACGGATTTTAATTTGACGATGTTCACTCCTAGCGATACGGGTTAGAGCAGCCAAAGGTTCACCTTGAGAGCCAGTAGTTAAGATCAAAATCTTATGATCAGGCATATTGAAACTATGTTTTAATGACACAAATAAATCATCTGTACATTTCATATAGCCTAAATTCCTAGCATGGGAAATCACATTTAACATACTTCTCCCTACTACTGCCACTTTGCGATTATGTTTTTGCGCTAACTGCAAAACTAAATTCACTCTGTGTACAGAAGATGCAAAAGTCGTCAACATAATTCTGCTTTTTGCCTGGGAAAAAACTCGATCGAGATTAGGGAAAACCGCTTGTTCAGAGGGAGTATGACCTGGAAGTTCAGCATTAGTAGAATCACTCAACAGACATAAAACCCCTTTACCCCCATATTCTGATAGACGTTGGAAATCAAAATGCTCTCCATCTACTGGGGTATGATCCACTTTAAAATCTCCACTATGGACGATCAAACCCAAAGGAGTATGAATTCCCACTGTAAAACTATCTGCCATAGAGTGAGTATTGCGAATAAACTCTACAAAGAAGGACTTCCCAACCCTTACCATATCACGAGGTCCTACGGTTTTAATTTTTGTGCGATCGCTAACTCCTGCTTCATCTAATTTATCTCGTAATAAAGCCATAGCCAAACGAGGGCCATAAATAATAGGAATGTCGAATTGTTTCAAATGATAGGCAATTCCTCCAATATGATCTTCATGACCATGAGTAACAATCATCCCCTTAATGCGGTGTTTATTTTCCACCAAATAACTCATATCTGGGAGAACAATATTGATCCCGTGCATATTATCTTTAGGAAACCCGATCCCTGCATCCAAAAGCATTATTTCATTATCATATTCAAAGATGCAAGTGTTTTTCCCAATTTCATGAAGACCTCCTAAAGGAATAATTTTAATTGAAGGTTTTCCCGTTTTTCTCCTAGAATTTTTTCTCATCTAATTTCTCCTACTATGTTTTTTTGTTTGAAACTTCTGTTTTTGCGATTTAAGAACCAATCTTTGTTGCTTGTTCTCTTTCTTAGACTCGCATATTTAATTATTTTAAATTTCCCCTAGAGCTAGATTAAATCAATGATAATTCTTTCAATACCTCTGTTAATTTCTTCTCTAACTCTGGATTTAAGTCAACCAAAGGGGAACGCACTCCCCCCACATTCCAACCTTGCATTCTCAGGCTTGCTTTAATAGGAATAGGATTAGTAGTCATAAAAAGAGCTTTAAAGAGGTCAAAAAGTTTTAATTGAATAGAAGTAGCAAGGATGGTATTTCCTTCAAAAAAGGCCTTAATCAATTGTTGAAATTGAACCCCTACCAAATGACTAGCAACACTTACTACACCCACGCATCCCACTGTCAATAAAGGAAGGGTTAAGAAATCTTCTCCTGAATAAATAGCAAAATCTTTTGGAGTCAATTTACGAATTTGACAAGCATTTTCTAAATTACCGCTAGCTTCTTTGATAGCAACTATATTCTCTATTTCTGCCAATTTAGAGATAGTGTGTGGTTCTAAATTTCGTCCTGTTCTGCTTGGTACATTATATAACATGATAGGTAAATCAGGGCAAGCATAAGCTACATTTTTAAAATGTTCATATAAACCTTCTTGAGGGGGCTTATTATAATAAGGTACTACTTGCAAAGAGCCATCCAAACCCAACTTACCAGCTAGAGATGTTGCCTCTATTGCTTCTTTAGTTGAATTAGAACCAGTCCCAGCTATTACTACTGCCTTTGAACCCACAGCGTTTTTCACTACTTTAAATAATTCTTTTTTTTCATCTTTACTTAAAGTCGGTGATTCTCCTGTTGTTCCACACACTACCAACCCATTGCTCCCATTTTCTATGAGATGAACTGCTAATTCTTCAGCTACAGCATAATTCAAACTTCCATCTTCTTTAAATGGAGTAACCATTGCTGTTAGTACCCTACCGAAATTTTCCACTCTCATTACTTGTTTATTTTTACTTTTTCCTGATTTTACATATTATTTTTCTAGGTGGCGAAATTAATCAAACAGCCACTTTCCCTTGAAACTTGGGGAGTAATTTTTCTTTAACTAATAATTCAGCGATTTGTACTGCATTAAGAGCGGCACCTTTGCGAATTTGATCCCCACATAACCATAACTCTAAGGCATTTTTATTAGATAAATCCTTACGAATTCTTCCCACTAAGACCTCATCACCACCAGTAGCATCTATAGGCATAGGAAAATAATTAGCTTGCCAATCTTCTAATAATTTCACTCCTGGTGCCCCTTGTAAAATTGCTCTGGCTTGATCTAGAGGAAAAGGTTTAGTAAACTCTAGATTTATGGCTTCTGAATGAGCGCGCAATACAGGAACTCTTACACAAGTAGCAGTAATTTTCAACTCTGGTTGATTAAAGATTTTCCGAGTTTCATTAACCATTTTCAATTCTTCTTGACAATACCCTTCTTCTGATAGAGGGGAGTTGTGAGGAAATAAATTAAAAGCTAAAGGATAAGGAAATACTTCTGTTGTGGGAGTTTCTCCTGCCAAGATGGCTTGAGCTTGATTTTGAACTTCCAACATGGCTTGAGCACCAGCACCGCTAGCGGATTGATAAGTTGCCACCACGATTCTTTCTAAAGGAATGTACTGATGAAGAGGCCAAAGAGCCACTGCCATTAAAATAGTAGTACAGTTTGGGTTAGCTATAATACCTTGATGATTTTTAGCCGTTTGGGGATTTATTTCTGGCACAATTAGAGGTACATCAGGATCCATGCGAAAAGCACTGGAATTATCCACCATTACCGCCCCCGAATCTACTATTTTTTGTGCCCAAAACTTAGAGGTTTTCCCCCCAGCAGAAGCCAAAACTAAATCTACATTCTCAAAAGAATTATCATTAACAGCTTCTACTACAAGATTTTCTCCACGGAAAGGGAGAGTTTTGCCTGCGGATTTTTCAGAGGCTAATAATTTTAACTGAGATAGGGGGAAATTGCGGTTTTCTAGTATTTGAATTAATTCCCATCCTACTGCACCTGTTGCCCCGAGAATGGCTACTCTGACAAGGGATTCTGTAATCAAATTGTTTGTTCCTCCATATGTTTCATTTTAAGTTAAGTTTGATTTAAGTTTGATTTAAGTAGACTTTTAGAAAAGTTAATAATTTTTCTTTGTAACAATAGATAATATAAGGATTTTTTAGTATTTACTCTTAAAAGTATGTAATTATAAAGTGTTTATGGTTTTTTATTTTATCAACCTATTATTTACAATAATAGCTTAATTTTATAATTACTGTCAATTAGACTTATCTTAAGGGTTATAGGGAGATTAGGTTGTAATTTATAGTACTTTCCTAGAGACTTTGCCTAGAGGTGTAAAGGAGATTTTTTTTATCTGAGATCTTGTGCTTTGTTGCTTCTATCTAAAAGATAAGTAACTTGGAGTAAAGGAGAATTGTTATAATTCATTGTAGTTTTGATGTAAATTTTAAATGGAATTGCTTAATTAAATATTTAATTATAGTTAATTGTGGTTAAGGTTAACTACAGCAAGATATAATAACTTTTCGTATGGTTAATTGCCAGATTTAATATAATGGTAAACTATCAGCTTCTTGCTAATAGGTTAAGAAAGGTGATAGCCAACAGCTTTATATGATCATATTGAATTAGTATAATTAGCTCAAGAGTGCTAATCTTCTAAGCTAAAAATTAAAAATGCCATTAACCTAGAATATCATCAAGGGGACAATTAAAAATTAAAAATCTCCAATCCCATCTCAAAACCTGTTTTGGAAATAAAATAAGTTAGTAATTAGAAAAGTAAAAAATCAATGAAAGTAACTCAGGAAAAACTTCCAGCTAGTCAAATAGGATTATCTATAGAAATAGAAGCGGAAAACACTAAACAAAAATATGAAAACAAAGTAACCGAACTCAAAAAAACTATTAATATTCCCGGATTTCGTAAAGGAAAAATTCCAAGACATATGTTAATCCAGCGTTTGGGGAAAAAAAGAGTAACGGCTACTGTTTTAGATGAATTGATTCAAGAAAGCGTGAAAAAAGCGATAGAAGATGAATCAATTGAAGCTTTAGGAAATTATCAATTAAAGCCTGGATTTGAAGAATTAATCGAAACATATAAACCTGGAGAGCCATTTAATTTTCAAGTAGCAATTGATGTGCCTCCGGATGTAGAAGTAGGTGATTATAAAAATATTAGTGTTTCAGCAGAAGAAACCAAATACGATGACAAACAAATAGATGATTTTCTAGCTGCTCGTCAAAAAGAAAAAGCAATTTTAGTACCTATTGAAAATCGCCCTGCCCAACTTGAAGATGTAACAGTAATTGATTATCAAGCCTATAATCAGACAGAAACAGGAGAAAAAGGGGATGAAATTCCTAATATTGGAGGAAAAGACTTCCAAGTGGAGTTAGTGGAAGAAAAATTTATTCCGGGTTTTGTTGATGGAGTTGTGGGGATGAATCTTTCGGAAACTAAAGAATTACCTATCACTTTTCCAGAAGATTATCCTACCGAAGAAATAGCAGGGAAACCAGTAGTGTTTGAGATAACTCTCAAAGAAATTAAAGAAAAAGAGTTACCAGAATTAGATGATGATTTTGCTGGTGACATTAGTGAATTTGAAACCATAGAAAAATTGCGGGAAAATCTAGAAACTCAATTTAAAGAAAAAGCAGAAAAAGATACTAATAATAGTGTGCAAGAAGCCATTGTAGCTAAGTTGATCGAAACTAGCACAATTGAATTGCCAGAAACTATGATTGATAAAGAATTAGATGTGATTCTCAATCAAACTGCCATGGAAATGCAGCAATATGGTGTGGATGTCAGACAGTTTTTTACCAAAGAAACTATCGGCACAATTAAAGATCGTTCTCGCCCTCAAGCAATTGCTAATTTAAAGAAATCTTTAATAATAAGTGAAATTGCTAAAATTGAATCCATTGAACCAGATGCTGAAGCAATTAAAGAAAAATGTGATGAAGTTAAGGAAGAATTATCTAAAACGAAAGAAGCCATAGATGAAGCACGGCTGGAACAAATGATCAAAGATGATTTATTAACTGAAAAAACCTTGACATGGCTTCAAGAAATTTCCACGGTAGAATTATTACCTCCGGGATCAAAAGAATCCACAGAAGAAGCAACAGAAAAAACTACAGAAGAGCTAGAAAATACTGAAGTTGAAAATACTGAAACTATTGAAGTAACATCAGAAACAATATCAGAAGAAACATCTAACCCCACAGAGAGTTAGTTAAATTTATCTTGATGGCAATTATTTATTGATTAATTGCCTAGATTTGACCTTGTTAACATTAATGGTTACACTATGGGGGTAGATAAATTTCCCTCAAATTCAAGATTCTAAAAAGATAATTAAAATGGTCCTAACACCGAAATCCTCCTGAAAATGTTAAAATGATGCCTTGGAGGAAAAAATTAAATTGCAAATCCTCAAACTATAAACCATCTTTTTCTTTAAATATTAAATTCTATGGTTCAATCTCAATATCCAGATAATTCCATTATTAGTCAAATTTCTCCAGAAATACATACCATCAAAAATAGTCAAATTGTCAGCACAGTAGTGCCTATGGTAGTAGAAAGCTCTGGTTTAGGAGAGAGGGCTTTTGATATCTATTCCAGATTGTTAAGGGAAAGAATCGTATTTCTAGGACAAGCAATCGATGATACAGTGGCTGATTCTATTGTGGCTCAATTACTTTTCTTAGATGCAGAAGATTCAGAAAAAGATATTCAGTTATATATTAATTCTCCGGGAGGAGCGGTATATGCTGGAATGGCAATTTATGATACGATGCAACAGATTCGCCCAGATGTGGTAACTATCTGTTATGGTATTGCAGCCAGCATGGGGGCTTTTCTTCTCTCAGGAGGCACTAAAGGCAAAAGGATGGCTTTACCTAGCTCAAGAATTATGATTCATCAACCTCTCGGCGGTGCTCAAGGCCAAGCAGTTGATATCGATATTCAAGCTAAAGAAATTCTCTATATTAAAAAACGTCTGAATCAATTATTAGCCGATCACACTAGCCAACCCATAGAAAGAATTTCCGAAGATACGGAAAGAGATTTCTATATGTCTTCGATCGAGGCAGTAGAATATGGCATTATCGATGAGGTAATTTCTAATCAAACTTCCTCTGAAGCCAAAGTACCTTTAACATCAATCAAGTAAGAGGCAGGATATGTCTAAATATGACTCCCATCTAAAATGTTCTTTTTGTGGTAAATCTCAGGAGCAGGTAAGAAAATTAATTGCAGGCCCTGGGGTTTATATCTGCGATGAATGTGTTGAATTATGCAACGAGATTCTAGATGAAGAACTATTGGAATCTAACGGTCGTATAAGTCAACCTACAGTAAAATCAGAACCAAGCAGTAATAGTCGTCGCAGCAATAAGGATAAACTTTCTTTTAATGATATTCCCAAACCTAGAGAAATAAAAAAATATCTAGATGATTATGTCATTGGTCAAGATGAAGCTAAAAAAATTCTCTCAGTAGCTGTATATAATCACTATAAGCGTTTAAGTTTAACTAATTATAATTCTGAAAAACCCTCAGGAGATGAATCGGTAGAGTTACAAAAGTCTAATATTCTCTTGATAGGACCTACAGGTTGTGGGAAAACACTTTTGGCTCAAACTCTAGCCAAAATGCTTCAAGTTCCTTTTGCTGTAGCAGATGCAACCACTCTTACTGAAGCAGGTTATGTGGGGGAAGATGTGGAAAATATTCTGTTGCGCTTACTCCAAGTGGCAGATTTGGATGTGGAAGAAGCTCAAAGAGGCATAATATATATAGACGAAATAGATAAAATTGCTCGTAAAAGTGAAAATCCTTCCATTACTAGAGATGTATCTGGAGAAGGAGTTCAACAAGCCCTTTTGAAAATGTTGGAGGGCACTGTTGCTAATGTTCCACCTCAAGGGGGTAGAAAGCATCCTTATCAAGACTGTATCCAAATAGATACTAGTAATATTTTATTTATCTGTGGGGGGGCGTTTGTTGGTTTAGATAAAGTTGTAGAACAACGTACAGGTAAAAAATCTATGGGTTTTGTACGGGAAGGTGATGTTCATACTAAAGAGAAAAGAACAGCGGATCTTCTTAAGAGATTACAGCCTGATGACTTAGTTAAATTTGGAATGATACCTGAATTTGTAGGAAGAATACCTATTAATGCACCTCTAGAACCATTGGATGAAGAAGCTTTGGTGTCAATTATCACTAAACCTAAAAATGCTCTAGTGAAACAATATCAAAAACTTTTAGATATGGATAATGTTAATTTGGAATTTAGCCAAGAAGCTATTATGGCAATTGCTCAAGAGGCTTATCGCAGAAAAACAGGAGCACGGGCTTTAAGGGGAATTGTTGAAGAAATCATGCTAGATGTTATGTATGAATTACCTTCTCGCAAAGATGTACATAATTGTACCATCACCAAAGAAATGGTGGAAAAACGATCAACAGCCGAATTACTCTTACATCCATCCTCTTTACCTAAACAAGAATCAGCCTAATTTTGATTCTCAACTAAACGGCTAAAGTTATAAAATTGATCTAGATTTTTTGTGAATTCCTAACTCCGAACTTTTAAACTCCCAATTCCTCATAAGGCAAGTGGTAAATCAACAACCTCAAAAAATTAACATTCGTGGCATAGATCATTACTATCAATGGATTAGACAATCAAACTCTTCTGAAAGTAAACCGGTAATGGTTTTTATTCATGGTTGGGGCGGCTCATCCAGATATTGGTATTCCACCGCACAAGAATTATCTACTCATTTTGATTGTTTACTTTATGATCTGCGAGGATTTGGACAATCTTTACTCCCATCTCCAAATTTAGCTTCTGATTTAAATTTAAGTTACGCTCTAGAAGAATATGCTATTGATTTAGCTATACTATTAGATAGTTTAAAACTAGATACTGTATTTATTAATTCCCATTCTATGGGTGCATCTGTAGCAACTTTTTTCCTGAATTTATACCCTAAACGAGTTGAAAAAGCTATTTTGACTTGTAATGGCATTTTTGAATATAAGAAATGGGCTTTTAAAATTTTTCATATAGCAGGGGGTTATGTAGTTAAATTTCGGTACGGATGGTTTCTTAATGTTCCTTTTGCTGATAAATTATTTATGACAAGGTTTTTACATCGCCCTATTGCTAGAGAATTAAGCCGTGCTTTTTTAGAAGATTTTCTCATGGCTTCTCCAGAAGCAGCTAGAGAAACAATTTATACTTCTGTCAGTAAACAAGCAGTGGAAGTAATGCCTCAACAATTTGCGAAATTAAGTGTTCCTACTCTCTTAATTTCTGGAGAAAAAGATATTATTATTCCTGCATCCATGGGACGTAAAGCTTCAGAATTAAATGAAATTATAACATATGTGGAAATACCAAATACAGCCCATTTCCCTATGTTAGAAGATGCTCCTACTTATATGGCTACTGTAAATCAGTTTTTAGAATTAAATAACACTAATTAACTAAGTCTATGTTTAATTAAATTAATTATAAATATATTTTTATCTTTTAAAGATGGCTAAATCACTTTCATCTAATAACCAACGTCGAGAATTGGATGTTGACTTCACTTTTGTATTCATTATTGCCCTTGCAATAGCAGTTTTAATTTATGTAGCAGCGTTACTAGTTCGTGATTCTTTTATCTACAAATTATTATATGAGCGAGGTTTGACTCAATATATAGTGGTATTCTTGGCAAGTATGGTGATTTCCTTTGTTTTACTGAAGTTAAATACCCTTTTAAGAGAAGTTAATAATCTCAACCATAAGCCAATTCCTGATAATTTTTCTTTTGAAAACCCTAATTCAGACGAACTTATAACCTTATGGAAAAAGTTAGTTAACGATAGAAGTCTAATTTCTAAACGCTGTAGTAGAGTAATTGCAGCTTATATTAATTCAGGCGATCGTAAAGCAGCCACAGAATTAGCTCTTGATGACTCCGCTTTTTATCAAAGTGCAACAGATACATCCTATGCTTTCCCTAGAATTTTAGTTTGGGCAATACCTCTTTTAGGTTTTATTGGGACAGTATTAGGAATTAGTAATGCTGTAAATGGTTTTTCAGGATTTTTGGAATCGGCAGCAGAAATAGATACCATTAAACAAGGGATTGGAGAAGTTACCAGTGGGTTAGGTGTTGCTTTTGATACTACTTTGTTAGCTTTGGCTTTGAGTGTGGTAGTGATGATTCCATTGGTATTGATAGAGCGTTTTGAGTCTAGATTGCTATTGGCTATTGATGTTTATCTCAACGATCGGGTTTTGCCCAGATTAAATGACAAAGATAGTAACAATATTTTAGATGGAAATAATCTGAGTAGAACTATCAGGCAAACCATTCAAGATAATTTACCCACTCCTGAGCATTTAATTGAACCAGCTAAAGAATTAGCCAGAGAAGCTGCTACCCAAATTGCTGAAGGTTTTATTAGAGAAATAAGTGCTTTTCAAGATGAAAGTAGTAAAATTTTCGAGCAAATGAACAAGTTTAACAAAATGACTTTAGCCGATCGGCAAGAATTTATTACTTCCTTTGATGAACAACAACAGGCACATAAGCAAGTAGTTAAAGAAATTAGCGAATTAGTTACTGATATTAAAGAAACTAATGCTAAAATTAACAATGGTTTAACCCTACAGGCAAATCAAATTTCAGAAGAATTAACAAAAGCAGCACAAATTTTAGAAACACGGATTATTTCTTTAGAAAAGAATACCACTCAAATATCCCAAATACCCCAATTGAAAAAAAGTTTAGAAAAAATTGTAAATTCATTAGAAAGAACAGCAGAATTAGAATCAACCCTGAAAGAAGTTAGAGAAAATTTAATTCAACTACAGCCAGCTTTAGAAAAAATAGGACAACCTCGTCGTTTAACTTTAGTAGAAAAATTAGATCCAAGTCCAGACTCTGAAGATAATTCTATATTTTTATAGTGATTAAGATATGAATAGGAGGCTAAAATATCATGTCTAGACAGTCTCGATCCAAAAATATAGAAATGGAGTTATTCCCTTTTCTCTCTATTTTGGCTTGTACAATTGGTACCTTAATTTTACTAATCATTGTTATCACTGCTCAAAATTTAGGTGGTAGTCAAGAAGTGATTATCGTAGCAGCGGAAAGAGAAAATGAAAAAGGACAAAATACAAAATTAACTCCTCGTTATATTGAGTCTCAGCAAGAAGGAATAATTATTTATCCTCAAAGAGAGTTTATACCTCAACACCAATTAGATAAAACCAATCCGAAGTTAAATCAGCTTTTATCTGAAATAAAAAAAAATAAAGATAATGAATATTTGATTGTTGCTGTTAGACCTGATAGTATTCAAGTTTTTAAGAAATTAAGGGATTTAATAGAAAATGAGGGAATCCAAATTGGATATGAACCCCTTGAAAAAGGGTGGGAGTTGAAAATAGAATAAGAATAATTATTTTAAATAAATAGAATAAGTGAGATTAATTTGATATTAATAGATAAAATTTAAGGGAAAATTACCTAAATAAAAAAAATGAGAAGAAGAAGAAGGTTTAGAAATAATTCCACACCTAGTCAGAATTTAGATTCTTTTTTAGATATTCTTACCAATACGGTAGGAGTATTAATGTTTATTAGTTTATTTGTAACTCTTATTGCGGCGGAAAGTGATGTTATTGTAAGAACACCTTTAGTTTCTGATAGCGATAAATTACCTTATTTCTTTGAAGTGAGGAATAATCAAGTATTTTATATTGATGATAATAAAGTTAACCAAGAAATTGAAAAGTTATTGTCCTCTTTACCTGAATGCAATGAACCTGAGTTCCCCAAATTTTTAACCTCTAGAACAACTGAAATTTATACACAGCAACTAAATAAATATACTACTTGTATTCAAGAAACTAGACAACAAGTTTCTAATTTTGAAATTGATACAGAAAATTATGTAATTCGATATATAGGCAATAACTTTTCTTCTCTAATTTATGAGCCAAAAGATTTTATAAATGGTGATTCTATTACAGATTTAAAAGAAAATGAATCTCAATTTGACCAAGTTATTAGTGATTTAGACTCAAAAACCTATTTTATTGCTTTTATTGTTAGGCCAGATAGTTTTAGAGCATTTCGAGTAGCGAGAACAAAAGCATGGGAAAAAGGCTTTGATACCGGTTGGGAACCTTATGAGCAGAATTCTCCTTTAGTATTTGGTTCTGGTGGTAGAGCTATTGGAGTACAATAATATGATTTTTCGTATAATTTTGATCGAGATGTAGAATGGGAGATTGGGAGAATGGGGGATTGAGGAGAATAAAACACTTGCTCCTTATTAAAAATATTCCTAAATGCTATAATCAACGTTAGGTAATAAAATTATCCTATTTATAATTAACAAACTATGGAAAATATAGATTTTACCCACTCTGTAAATTATCAAAAAGAATTAATTTTGAAGCTACAACTACTACTAAAAAAAGAAATAGAAGGTAAAGCAAAATCCGATCATATTGAGGAATTATCCGCCGCTATTGAAAGTGCCACGGAAGCATTGAATAATCTTGCTCAGTATTTTAAAGAAGTATAAAAAAATTTATGGATAAATTAGAATTTTTTAGACAGTCAATAAAAGACTTACTTTCTAAATACAATTCATGGGAGAAGCAAAATGATTCTTGGGAATCTCAATTAATTTTTGATGAGGCAAGGGATCATTATTTATGGCTTGATGTGGGTTGGGATGGTTGTAAACGAATATATGATAGTATCATTCATTTCGATATTAAAGATGGGAAAATCTGGTTACAGCAAAATGCCACAGATTTAAATCCTGCTGATGATTTAATTGGATTGGGTGTAGGAAGAGAGGATATTATTTTAGGCTTACAGCCTCCCTTTAAACGCTCTTATACTAATTATGGAGTAGCCTAACTATCTAATAAGTAACAAATCATGAGTAATTAATAAATACTCTCTTACTTTTTACTTATTAGTTAAATCAAACGGAGAGGGAGGGATTCGAACCCTCGTTGAAGTTACCCCCAAACAGCATTTCCAGTGCTGCGCCTTCAACCGCTCGGCCACCTCTCCTGGTGGTGTCACATTTTTCCAATGTACAATAAAATATTGAAGATGTCAAGCAAATTGCCTAAATTTTTTTTATGACAAAATTTTACCGAATCCAAGTAGATGATCATCAAACAGGGATTAGACATACAGCTACAATTCCAGACGATAAGTACATTCTCCACAGTTTAGAAGCACAAGGGATTGAATTACCATTTTCCTGTCGTAATGGTGCTTGCACTACCTGTGCTGGAAGAATTAAATCTGGCAAAGTTTTCCAACCTGAAGCTATGGGATTATCTTTAGAGTTGCAAAGAGAGGGTTATGCCTTGTTGTGTGTAAGTTATCCTCGATCGGATTTAGAGGTTGAAACCCAAGACGAGGATGAAGTATATGAGCTTCAATTTGGACGTTTTTTTGGTGGAGGCAAAGTGCAAATTGGCTTACCATTAGAAGACGATTGAATTAAAGTTATTAGAGGCAATAGTGCCAGTTGTTTTGAAGTTATTTTTTATTTATGAATAAGCTTTAATCCTTGAAAGGTAAAACCTTAAGATTTTACTATCGATATTTCTGTCTACTTTTTCTACATTAATCAAAATTTACCTGTACTTATTAAGTAAATAACTAATATTTTGGCTAAGTACAGGTATTTATCTTGAAAAAAATAATTTAATTGATAACAGATTAAAAATGGAAACTGATAAATATTAAGTATTCAAACTTAGATATTGATCAAGCAATCTATCCGCAAAACAGTGCCAAAATTCTGAAAATAAAAGTTTTTAGTATATTATTAATTAATAATGATAATTATCTATTACAAGATTAAATAGGTTTTCCTGTTGAGATAATCCAACTTTCAATCAATTAGTTAATTATTTCTCAATAACAGTTAAACTTTACTAATAATCAATCTTTTAGCTACAGGAATAGGAATCTTAAATCTGGTAGTTAAATTTAGAAAACAAAATATAATGGATAATGGACAAACATTCTTTAAAAGAGCTACAAATTTTCCTAGATATTGCCACAGAAGCAGCAATGGCAGCAGGAATAGTACTAGAAAATCACTTTGGCAAATTAGAACAAATTGAAGAAAAAGGTAGATCAGGAGATTTAGTGACAGAAGCTGATAAAAAAGCTGAAAAACAAGTACTAGAAGTCTTAAATCGTCATGTTCCTAATCATCAGATTTTAGCAGAAGAATCAGGATTGTTAGAAAAAAGTGATAGCTCTTATCTTTGGGCAATTGATCCTCTAGATGGAACCACAAATTACGCCCATGGTTATCCTATATTTGCCGTTTCCATTGGGTTGTTAATTGAAGGTAAGCCAATGGTAGGAGTAGTTTACAATCCCGCTCGTGGGGAATTATTTCGGGCGGCTAAAGATATTGGAGCAACTTGTAATCGTCGCCCTATTAGAGTATCTCAAACTACAGAATTAGCTAGAAGTTTATTAGTAACAGGTTTTGCATACGATCGTCGCGAAACGAACGATAATAACTATGCAGAGTTTTGTCATCTTACCCATCTTACCCAAGGAGTGCGCCGGAGTGGATCTGCATCTTGTGATTTAACTGATGTAGCTTGTGGCAGAGTTGATGGTTATTGGGAAAGAGGTTTGAAACCTTGGGATATTGCCGCAGGAATTATTATAGTAGAAGAAGCAGGAGGAAAAATTACCGCCTATGATGGCACTGCTTTAGATATTAATTCTGGTCGAATTTTAGCAAGCAACCCTCAAATTCATTCCAGTTTGAGTCAAAGTTTAAAAGAAACTCCTTCTAGATAAATCAAATTTAAATCAAACTTCCCAGAATAATTGAAGGTTGAATTACCTACAATTTTATTAGACTTGAATTCCAGGTTTTTCATGATAAAATCTTACAATAGTAATAATTCTTTTAGAAAATAATCAGAAAAATATTATGCTTTCAAAATTAAAATTCGGACTTTTTAAACTAGATATAACTGATCATTATGCTATTTTGGGAATACCTATTAATTGTGATCCTAAACAAATCAGACTAAAATACCTTAAAGTTGCTCAAAGATTACATCCTGACACTTTCACCGGTCAAGAAGATGAAAAAAACATGGCAAAAAAAATATTTACTAATATGGTAAATCCTTCCTATGAAAAAATAAGCAAAGAAAGAAATCGTAAAGAATTCAATTTGATTTTATGGGAAAAAGGGAAAAAGTTATCTGAAGAAAGTTTTAAAATAACTTTTGCTAGTGACAATGCGAAAAAATTACTTCAAGCTGATGAAGATTATGAAAGTATTTATAATCAATTATTTGAATCGATAGCAAAAAATCAATATACCACAATTAAAGAAAGTCTGGTAAAAATTGCTCAATTGAGCGAACTAAATTTAGTTTATTTAATCTTAAAAGAAGGATTTAAAACAGCAGAAGCTAATAAGAAAAATGGCAAAAAACCGGAGAAAAGCTTATCTAAGCCAGCTAATTCAGGAATTGTGAATAAAAATAATTCTAATAATGATACAAAAAATCAACCAATCGCCACAAAAACACCTAAAGAAACAGAATTAAATACTGAATATAAACCAGAATCAAAATACCCAAGAACAGAAGAAGAAATAAAAAAAGTCAAACTTGATTCCTATATAAATCGAGCACAAAACCAAATAGCTAAAGAAAATTATACCCAAGCTATTTTAGAATTGCGAGACGCTATCAAAATAGATCCAAGTAATAGTACATCCCATGCTTGTATGGGCATTGCTTATCTAAAACAAAACCAAATACCTATGGCAAGAGTTCATATTAAAAAGGCATCAGAACTAAATCCAAAAGATCCTAAAGCTAAAGAAGCTCAAGAAGAATTGGCAAAATTAGAATCAAAAACCAAGAAAAAATCCCCTAAAGGAAAAGCAAAAGATCAAGCAGAAAAGAAGGAAACTAAAGTGTTTGGAATTAAATTGTGGTAAAAAAAGTTAAGGATATCATTGATTATTAAATAAAACCATGATCTATCAACCACCGGCAGGAGCAAGAGATTTACTCCCTCTAGAAGTTTCTCAAAAATCCTGGATTAACGATCGATTACAATTAGTTTTCCAACAATGGGGATATCAGCGCATAGTTACATCTACCATCGAATGGTTAGATACATTAACAGCAGGAGAAGCCATTGAGAGATCGAAAGTAATCCACTTGCAAAATACTACCGAAGGCACATTAGGATTGCGCCCAGAGTTAACAGCATCCATTGCCAGGGCAGCTATGACAAAAATGGCCGATGATCCTCCAATTGCCAAAAGGATTTGTTATCGGGCCAATGTCTTTCGTAATCCCCCTGCAGGATACCATGGCAAGCAGCTTGAATTTTTTCAGGCAGGAGTAGAGTTATTATTTGCAGGAGGTTTGCTAGCCGATGCTGAAGTGATTTTGTTGTTGGCAGATTGTCTCTCTGCTGTTGGGCTTTCAAATTGGCAGTTTATTCTTGGAGAAGCTAGTCTGACTAACAGTCTGATTGGGAGTTTTCCGGCAGAATATGGTGAGAAAATCCGTAATTGTATTTTATCTCTCGATCGAGTTGGTATTGAAAACCTTTCTCTTCCCCCCAACTTGAAGGAGAAAGCTTTAAAGTTATTTGACTTGCGAGGAGATGCTAAAACTGTATTACAAAAAGTAACTGCTTTAGATTTAGATAAATCTGCTCAAGAAATAGTAGATAATCTCAAATCTTTAGTGGATTTGCTCGAAAAAACCGCCTCTATTCCTCTCATTTTAGATTTAACTCTCTTGGAAACTTTTAAATATTATACAGGGATTGTATTTCAAGTAATTGGGTTTGAAAATACAAAGCCTCGTATTATTGGCAAAGGTGGAAGATATGATAAATTGTTAGGGTTTTATCATCCCCAAGGCAAAACATCTCCAGGAGTAGGTTTTTCCTTCCAAATTGAAGATTTATATACTTGTCTTTTATATTGCAATGCTTTACCCACAGAAATTCCCCCTAGCGATTGGTTAGTGATTCCTACATCTTCTGAGGCAGATTCCGCTGCTTTTCTTTATGCTCAAAAGTTGCGCAATTCTGTAGAAACGGTAGTAGCCTCTGGTGAGAAAAAATTGGTTAGGGTTGAAATCGATCTCCAAAGACGATCGCCTGAATTATTAAGGGAGTATGCGGCTAGTAATGGCATTCCCAATCTGGTATGGATTGATGCTGATGGTAATCCAATAGTGGAAAGTCTTTCAATTTAAGGCTCTAGCTTGATAAAATAATTAAAGAGAAAATCATCAGAAAATCATTCAAATTCAGAGAGGAGATTACACTTTGCCACATACAATTGTCACAGAAACTTGCGAAGGAGTAGCAGATTGCGTCGAAGCTTGTCCCGTTGCTTGCATTCATCCAGGTCCTGGAAAGAATATGAAAGGCACTGATTGGTATTGGATCGATTTTAATACTTGCATTGATTGCGGGATTTGTTTAGAAGTATGTCCAGTTGAAGGGGCGATCGTTCCTGAAGAAAGACCAGATTTACAAAAAACTCCACAGTAAGAGTATTTTTATTATCGATTGAAAAAAGATAAATTAGCAAAATTTAGGAATTAGGACTTAGGAATTCAAAGTAAAGAATTCTTAAATGCCTATTTTTATTAGTTATTTTTATGGTTAATTAGAAATAATTGAAGTTTAAGTAAAGAATATGGAATTTTTATTAGAAGTTAAAGATGTTTTTGCTGGTTATATTAAAGATTTAAATATCCTCCAAGGTATTAATTTTAAAATCCATCCAGGGGAAATAGTAGCAGTTATCGGACCAAATGGCGCAGGTAAATCTACTCTTGCGAAAACTATTTTCGGTTTATTAACCCCGAATAAAGGAGAGATTACTTTTAAAGGTGAAAATATTGTAGGCTTAAAACCCAATGAAATTGTCCAAAAAGGAATGTGTTATGTCCCTCAAATCTCCAATGTTTTTCCTTCTCTTTCCATAGATGAGAATTTGGAAATGGGTGCTTTTATCCTTAAAGAGGATATTAAATCTTCAAAGCAGAGAATTTATACCATGTTTCCTCGATTGGCTGAAAGACGTTCTCAGAAAGCAGGCACTCTTTCTGGAGGTGAAAGGCAGATGTTGGCAATGGGTAGGGCTTTGATGTTAGATCCTGATTTATTAATTTTAGATGAACCTTCGGCTGCTTTATCTCCAATTTTGGTTAGTAACGTATTTGAACAAATTCAAAAGATTAATGAAAATGGTAAAAGCATTATTTTAGTTGAACAAAATGCTAAAAAGGCTCTTGAGATGGCTCATCGAGGTTATGTATTGGAAAATGGGAGAGATCGTTTTGAAGGCAAAGGGAAAGATTTATTAGATAATCCTAAAGTTGGGGAACTTTATTTAGGTACTGCACATAAAAGTAAGCAATAATTGATATTTAGAAAGGATAAAGTAATAAATAAAAAGTAAAAGTAGGTATTAAAGTTATCCCAATCTTCTCAAAAAGAGAGCCTAATTATAATCAATAAAAATATCTGATAACTTAGAAATAACAAAAAATTACTCGTAGAAGGATGGAAAAGAAATGAAGCGAATCCTTGGAGGCTTTGGAATCATAGCAGGAGCAACTTATCCCTTTAGGTCCTTAGGTATGTTCTGGAGGAATCCTCGATTATTAGGTTATACCATTATACCTATAATAATTAATGTTGTACTAGGAGTCATCATATATTATGCTTTATTTACATGGTTTTATGGTACTATAGAAAATATAATCGATAATGTATCTAATTGGTTTACAGATATCATCATGAATCTCCCGATGTGGTTAAGCTTTTTAAAAGTAATCGTCATAACCATCAACTTTTTAATCAGATTAATAATCACAATTATAGTATTCATCATTGTAGGATTCATCCTCACCCAATTTGGAGTATTATTAGGAGCACCTTGGTATGGACAACTTTCAGAACAACTAGAGAAAATTCGCACAGGAAAAGTAGAAATAGTAGAAGTAAGTTTTATTCAAGATATATGGCGAGCTATCTTATTTGAAGTAAAAAAACTAATCCTAATGGCAATACTAGGAATTCCTTTAGCATCCCTAAATGCTTTTCCGGGCATTGGCACTATGTGTTCATCTATAGGAGGGATGATTATAACCACAATAATAGTTTGCTTAGATTTCTTTGACTCAATTTTAGAGCGTCGTCGTCTACGTTTTCGGAAAAAATTGACAATAGTTTTCATAAGTTTACCGGGAAGTGCCAGCTTTGGTTTAATATGTTTAGGGTTAATTAGCA
Source organism: Prochloraceae cyanobacterium PL24a_bin.78 (assembly GCA_028281945.1). Lineage (GTDB taxonomy): Bacteria > Cyanobacteriota > Cyanobacteriia > Cyanobacteriales > JANQIW01 > JANQIW01. The sequence goes on along the minus strand of JANQIW010000034.1, from coordinate 32,646 downwards.
TACCTTTGCTTAATCTTTTAACTATTCCTATTTGTGTGGCATCAGGTACACTTTTTATCTGCGATCGAGTTTTACCGAAAATTGATAATTAAATTAACAAAATTTTGGTTAATTATCCTAGATTTGGGATTTTTTAACTGTATCTTTATTAAAGACAATTTGCTATAACATCTATAATGAAATCCATGGAGAAATAAACAATCCCAAAAAGAATGGAAATAGAATTAGAACAAGAATTATTTCAAGCAGTAAACAGTCGCCGAAACTTTGCCATCATCTCTCACCCTGACGCAGGAAAAACAACCCTAACAGAAAAACTCCTACTCTACGGAGGAGCAATTCACCAAGCAGGCGCAGTAAAAGCTAGACGAGAGCAACGTAAAGTCACCTCCGACTGGATGGAAATGGAGCAACAAAGGGGGATTTCTATTACTTCTACAGTATTACAATTTGATTATCGTGGTTTTCAAATCAATTTGCTAGATACTCCAGGACACCAAGATTTCAGTGAAGATACTTATCGCACCCTCGCTGCTGCTGATAATGCTGTGATGTTAATTGATGCGGCTAAAGGTTTGGAGCCTCAAACGAGGAAATTGTTTGAAGTTTGTAAAATGCGATCGCTTCCTATCTTTACCTTTGTGAATAAACTCGATCGTCCAGGCAGGGAGCCTTTAGAATTATTAGACGAAATCGAGCAAGAATTAGGTTTACAAACCTATGCCGTAAATTGGCCTATCGGAATGGGCGATCGTTTTAAAGGAGTATTCGATCGACGGCTGAAAGAAGTAAATCTGTTTGAACGTCGTGCCCATGGAACCCAAGCAGCCACAGAGAATGTCTATCAACTGGGTGATCCTGCCGTTGAAAATTTACTTGATCCAGAATTATATTCCCAATTAGAAGAAGATTTAGAGATTTTAGAAGAAATTGCCTCAGATTTTAATTTAGAACAAGTGCACAAAGGTAACTTAACTCCAATATTTTTTGGTAGTGCCATGACCAACTTTGGAGTAAGATTATTCCTAGATGCTTTTCTTGAATATGCCCTTAAACCTACTCCTAGAAATTCAACTAAAGGATTAATTCCTCCCACTACTCCCGATTTTAGTGGATTTGTATTTAAACTCCAAGCAAATATGGATCCTAAACATCGCGATCGAGTAGCATTTATCAGAGTTTGTACTGGAAAATTTGAGAAAGATATGACAGTATCCCATGCCCGTAGTGGTAAAAATATCCGTCTTTCCCGTCCTCAAAAGTTATTCGCTCAAGGAAGAGAATCTATAGATGAAGCTTATGCAGGTGATGTAATTGGGTTAAATAATCCTGGAGTATTTGCCATTGGGGATACTATTTATAAAGGGAAGAAGTTAGAGTATGAAGGAATTCCCTGTTTTTCTCCAGAAATCTTTGCCTATTTAAAGAATCCTAATCCTTCTAAATTTAAACAATTCCAAAAAGGAATAACAGAATTGCGAGAAGAAGGAGCAGTTCAAATAATGTATTCCACAGATGATTTTAAGCGAGATCCCATTTTAGCCGCAGTAGGGCAACTTCAGTTTGAAGTAGTACAATTTCGGATGTTAAGTGAATATGGTGTGGAAACTAAATTAGAGCCTTTATCCTATAGTCTCGCTCGTTGGGTAGAAGGGGGTTGGGATGCTTTGAATCAAGCAGGGCGATTATTTAATACTTTTATCGTGAAAGATAATTGGGATCGACCAGTTTTGTTATTCAGAAATCAATGGAATTTACATCAAATTCAAGAAGATCTCCCCGAACTTAAATTAAATGCTGTTGCTCCTGTGGGTGTTGGCATGAAGCCTACTGATTAATTATTAAAATTAAATCAAAATTCTCATGATTATGGTATAATAAATTGATATAGAACTTCCAAGTTCTTTTTTTAATAACTTATAGGTATAATTGACTGTATAAATCCTAAAAACTGATATAGATTATTTAGTCAATTTAGATTGTTATTTTTGTCTTCTCAGTATTTTTAATTAGGTAAAACCATGAAAGTATTTGTCTCGCCTTGTGGAACGAGTCTCTTAACTAATCAAGCTAATATTCCTCTAACTAATCAAACTAATCGAAAGGATAGTACTATTAGAGATTTATTAATGAGAACAGCTAACTATAAGTTAGAGGATTTCAATGCTGATGAAAAAGAAATAGTTGATAAGCATATTCAAGAGCGTGGGAAAAAAATCTTAGAAGAATATACTATCCAAGATATAAAAAAAATTAGTGCTGAATTAAATGGAATTTTAACTTTTTATGAAGGAAAAATACCCTCCGGAAAAGGAGTACCAGATCAGCATTATTTATTAGTTAGTGATACTTATCAAGGAGGAAAAGTTGGAGAAATCATAGTTAATTGGTTAAAAAAACAAGAACTTTATGCTCAAGTAATAAAAATACCTGATTTGGCAACTAACAAAAGAGATGCTTTTCGCCTAGCAATGTCTGAATTAATTAAGTGGTGTAAAGACAACCTAGAAGGCTATCGTAGTCAAGGTTGGGAAGTTATTTTCAATCTTACTGGTGGTTTTAAAAGTGTTCAGGGTTTTTTACAAGCCATAGGAATGTTTTATGCCGATCGATGTATTTATATTTTCCAGTTTAGCCAAGAATTATTAGAGATTCCTAGATTACCAATTTCTTTAGATATTGAAGGAATTATTGGTCAACATTTACCTGTTTTTCGTAAATTTGATTTAGATTTACCTGTTACTAAAGAAGAATGTTCAGGTATTCCAGAAACTTTGTTATTTTTTACAGATGATGAAAATCAGATTACACTATCAGAATGGGGAAGATTTATTTGGTTAGAAGGTAAAGATCGTTATTATCAAAAAGAGTTATTACCATCTTTAAGTGATAAATTAGTCTATTCTTCAGAGTTTGAAAAAACCGTTAAAGATTTGAAAAATCAAAAAGATAGAATTGAGTTAGTTAATAAAACCTGTGATCAACTTTGTCGTTATTTAGAATCTAATCGTAATGATAATTATAATCCTCCATCTTTAGATTTTAAAGAACTTAAGGGTAACCCTGTTCCTGGTTCTACCCATGAATGTGATGCTTGGCATGATAAAGATGCCAAACGTTTATATTGTCATTATGAAAATGATAAAATATTAATTATCGATCGCTTAGGAAAAAAATTACCATCTAAATCTAAATCTATATAAATAACTAAAATTTGTTTTAATTCCCCAATAAACGATCGCGTAATAACCTAATTTGATCACGATATTTAGCAGCATCTTCAAAGTTGAGATTTTCGGCAGCTTCCTGCATTTTCAACTCTAAAGCTCGAATCGTTTCGGGGATATTTTCTAAAGAGATATAATCATCTTTTTGATAAATCTTTTCTAATTGTTGAACCACATCATTAAGATTAAATTGACGGGAATTATTTAAATAGGAAAGGATAGTATTGCTATAATTCTTAACAATTGATTGAGGAGTAATACCATGTTTTTCATTGTATTCAAGCTGAATTTTTCTCCTTCTTTTAGTTTCTTCAATAGCATTTCTCATACTATCGGTAATGTTATCAGCATAAAGAATAGCTTCTCCTGAAATATGACGAGCTGCCCTTCCAATAGTTTGAATTAAAGATGTCTGAGATCGTAAAAAACCTTCTTTATCAGCATCCATAATCACCACCAAAGATACTTGAGGTAAATCCAAACCTTCCCGTAATAAATTCACCCCAATTAAAACATCAAATTCTCCCTCTTGTAAGCCTTGAAGAATTTCAATTCGTTGAATAGATTGGATTTCTGAATGTAAATATTGAACCCGAATATTTAGCTGTTGAAAATAGTCAGTTAAACTTTCAGCCATCTTCTTAGTTAAAGTAGTAATCAAAACCCTTTCTTCACGACTAACTCGGATGTTTATTTCTGCTAATAAATCATCAACTTGCCCCGTAGTTGGACGAACGAATATTTCAGGATCTAATACACCTGTAGGACGAATGATTTGCTCTGCAATTCTGTCTTCTGATTGCTCAATTTCCCAATTTCCCGGAGTTGCAGAAACGAAAACACATTGATTTACCTTCTTCCAAAATTCCTCAGATTTTAAAGGGCGATTATCAGCGGCACTAGGCAATCTAAATCCATAGTTGATTAAAGATTGTTTTCTAGCTCGATCGCCATTATACATCCCTTTAATTTGGGGAACACTAACATGGGATTCATCCACAATTAAGAGCCAATCTTCAGGAAAATAATCAACTAAACATTCCGGAGGCTCACCCGCATTTCGCCCTGTTAAATGTCGAGAATAATTTTCCACCCCGTTACAATAACCAACTTCTCGTAATAATTCCATATCCATATTGACGCGATTTTCCAGACGTTGTGCTTCGACTAATTTATTATCCCTTTCTAACTCTTGTAAACGTTCTTTTAATTCTGCCTTAATATCTTTACAAGCAGTTTCTATTTGTTCTTTTGGAGTAACAAAGTGACGAGCAGGGTATAAATTAATCCAATCAAAACTATCAGTAATTGACCCCGTTATAGGATCTAAATAATGTATTCCTTCGATTTCATCGCCAAAGAATTCGACTCGAATTACTCGATCTTCGTAAGCAGGAACAATTTCTAAAATATCACCTTTAACTCGAAAAGTTCCCCGCTTTAAATCCACATCATTTCTAGTATATTGAACAGATACTAAATCTCTTAAAATTTGACGTTGATTAAATTCACTTCCAACTTCCAATTTAATGGCAGCATTGAGATATTCTGAAGGCATTCCTAAACCATAAATACAACTAATGGAAGCCACAACTATTACGTCTCTACGCTCAAAAAGCGATCGAGTAGCCGAATGCCTTAACATATCGATTTCATCGTTAATAGAAGCATTTTTTTCAATATAAGTATCGCTAACAGGAATATATGCTTCTGGTTGATAATAATCGTAATAACTAATAAAATATTCCACAGCATTGCGGGGAAAAAATTGTCGCAATTCATTACAAAGTTGTGCTGCAAGAGTTTTATTATGGGCCAAAACTAAAGTAGGTTTAGCGATTTTTTCAATAACACAAGCCATGGTAAAAGTTTTACCGGTACCTGTTGCACCTAATAAGGTTTGAAAACGATTTCCAGCTTCAAGAGATGCTACGAGATTTTTGATAGCATGAGGTTGATCGCCAGTAGGTTGAAAAGAACTTTGAAGAAAAAATTGACTCATATCTATTTTTGAATTAGCGTATAATAGAGATGATCTTTAAAATAAAATAAAATCACTGCTTATAGAATAAAGCCATATTTAAAGCTCAAGGCAGTAGAAATTAAAAATACAAATCTAGTTAAGGAGATAAAAGTAATGAGCATTGAAACCCTAAACAATAACAAAACAGAAGCTAATAAAACCGAGAAAACTAATACCCCAGAAAATAAAACTACTGGAGATAAACAAATGGTAGCACTATCAGTCAAAGATAAATCAGAAACAAGCGAGAATAAACCAGTTAAATTGGAACAAAAATCTTCCTATCTTCTTCCTCAAAATCGTCCTATAGAATCCAGTCATTTACAAATTGTAGGTACTTATGATTCTGTAGGAAGTGCTCGCCCTATTGTTAAGAGTGATATACACATTAAAAATACTCTTGCAGTTTCAGGCCAACGCCCTATTTCTGCTAGCATCCTTAAAGTTAGTGATACTTACTCCGTTATGGGAAATCGCCCTGTAGCTTCTAATCAAATAGATGATCCTCTAGTCTTAATGGGTTATCTTGACTAAGATTGTTAGATATTTGTCACCTAGTTGTTACAAAATGATTGCAAAAATTAAGATTAACTTTAAGATTATTTAGGATTTCTCCCTACTCTCCATGGAATAGAGTGGGGATTGTATTTTGTTACAATTATTTACTACTATAGCAAAAAATCTAAAATTTAGGAGAAAAAGGAATTTGCTAACTCTTGGTGTCAATATAGATCATGTTGCCACGATTAGACAGGCACGACGTACAGTAGAACCGGATCCCATTGCAGCGGCGGTTTTAGCAGAATTAGGAGGGGCAAATGGAATTACTGCCCATTTAAGGGAAGATCGACGACACATTCAAGATCGAGATATCCGTATTCTTCGAGAAACAGTGCGTACTCATTTGAATTTGGAAATGGCTGCCACAGATGAGATGGTGAGAATTGCTCTTTCTCTGAAGCCGGATTATGTTACTTTAGTTCCAGAGAGACGAGAAGAGATTACCACGGAAGGAGGATTAGAGATTGCAGGGAATTTGAGCCGAATCTCAGAGGTAGTAGAGAAGTTACAAGGAGAAGGAATCCCAGTTAGCTTATTTATTGATGCCGATGAAGCTCAAATTGAAGCCTCAGCTAAGATCAAAGCTAAATTTATTGAATTACATACTGGTACCTATGCTAATGCTACGGATGAAACCACTAGAGAAAAGGAGTTCGCAAAATTAGATCGAGGTGCACAACAAGCCATTTCTGTAGGTTTGCGAGTTAATGCTGGCCATGGCTTAACCTATTGGAATGTTTACCCTGTGGCTTCTATTACTGGCATGGAAGAACTTAATATTGGTCATAGTATTATCAGTCGTGCCGTATTGGTGGGTATGGAAAGGGCCGTTAGAGAGATGAATTTGGCTATGCGGGGGGAATTCTCTTCAAGTAATTCTTAATTATCAATTACATTTTTGGATTTTCAACTCGTTTCCCGATATAACTCAAATATTGAAAATTTATAGGTTTTACTAAAGATGACAACTTATTACTACGTTTTAGCTAGTCAGAAATTTTTATTAGAAGAAGAGCCTTTTGAGGAAGTTCTCAAAGAAAGAATTCGCTATTATCAGGAACAAGAAAAGGAAATAGACTTTTGGTTGGTGAAACAGCCTGCTTTTTTAAACGCTCCTGAATTAAAGGAAGTTAAGGCTAAATGCCCTGAATCTAATGTGGCAGTGATTACTACCGATAATTTATTTATGAATTGGTTAAAATTGCGATTAGAATATGTATTAACAGGTAGTTTTGAGGCTCCAAGTGATAGCATTCCTGATGCTTTAGCTTCTCTTGAAGCAGAAAAAGTTTAGTATTCCTAGGTTGGCTGTCAACTTAGAAGGGTAATTCTATATCCCTAGGTTGATAGTCTCAGAAAAATGGGAGACTTGGGAAGACTTGGGAGATTGGGAGAATGGGAGATGGGGAGATGGGGAGACTTGGGAGATTGGGAGATTGGAAGATTGGGAGATTGGGATTTGAATTATTTTTAAGATAAACCATGAATTTAATTACTTTTATCAATATTTTTTTTTAAATAAATAAAACTTAAGATGAATTAACCTCAAAATTTAAACTATGTAGTAATGTAAAGATTTAAATATATTAAGATTTATGAGATTTGGGTGGCATTTTTCATAAAGTACTTGTTAGAATTTTGATATTAGAAACCATCTCAAAGTTTTAGAGAGGTAATGTTTATGAAACCAACAATTTGGCATCCAGAAGAAAAAGATAGAAAAGTCAATGAATATCTTGATAGCATTAATCGTGAGCCTTGGTTAGGTATCTTAGCAGTAACAATTTTATTAATAAGCCTTTTTGCCCTTTTAGTGTTACTAGGTATTTTCTAGATATTCATGAGATATTTCTGAAAAGTATAAAATTTCAAGTTAACTAAATAGCCAAAACCCCTACCTGTTGATTTGTGAATGAGAAATCTATCTTCAGGTATGGGGTTAAGATTTCTAGCAAAACCAATATTAATTATTAAAATTATTAATAAATATTAATTCTAGTACTAAATTTTACTATAAAAAAAAGTATTTTATAAAATTTTATCTAGAATATTTAATTGTTATCTAAAATTATTATAAAAGCTCATTAGCAATCAAAGAAATACTAATACCAAGAGCCAAGCCGACAAATACCTGAAAAGGAGTATGCCCTAGTAACTCTTTCAGACGCTCTTCATTAATATTCTTATGTTCTTGAAAAAACTCATCAACAATTTGGTTAAGAATTTGGGCTTGCTTACCTGCTGCTTGACGAATGCCTGCCGCATCATACATAACGATCACAGCAAACAAACAGGCGATGGCAAAATCAGGAGAAGACCAACCCATAGAGAGGCCCACACCGGTAGCCAAAGAACCCACTAAAGCAGAGTGAGCACTAGGCATTCCACCAGTAGTAACCAAATAACGAAGATTCAATTTGCCATGCTTAATTAACTCAACAATCGCTTTCAGCCCTTGAGCAATAAAACAAGAAAGTAAAGCTACGAGCAAAACCTGATTCTTAAAAATGTATCCAAAATCCTCCATGATTGATTTTTAGGGGTTTAATGCTTACGATTTAAAATAAACTTGGCAATGGCCCGTAAAGGTTCTGCCTTTTCGCCATAATGGCTCAACTGAGAGATAGCCTCATCAATTAACTTAGTAGCTTGAACTTTAGACTCTTCTAATCCCCAAATACTAGGATAAGTTACCTTTTGAGCTTGTAAATCCTTCCCAACAGATTTTCCTAACTCCTCTTGAGTGGCCGTAATATCTAAAATATCATCAACTATTTGAAAAGCCAAACCAATATTTTGGGCATATTTAGACAATTTTATTCTATCTTCGGAACTAGCACCAGCTAAAATTGCACCAGATAAAACGCAAGCTTCCAATAAAGCACCAGTTTTGTGAGTATGAATATAAGTCAAAGTCTGAGCATCGATATCTGTTTTCCCTTCAGACTCCAAATCCATCACTTGACCGCCAACCAAAGCAGCAGCACCACTAGCATAACTAACTTGAGATATTACCTCTAAAATCCTTTCAGGGGGAACATTTTTAGTTTCGCGAGCAATATATTCAAAAGCATAAGCCAATAATCCATCCCCAGCAAGGATAGCAATATCATCACCATAAACCTTGTGATTTGTTAATTTACCCCTGCGATAGTCATCATTATCCATTGCAGGCAAATCATCATGAATCAAGGACATGGTGTGAATCATTTCCAAAGCACAGGCAGTTGGCATTGCCATTTCCACGGTTCCTTGAGCTAATTCACAAGTAGCTAAACAAAGAATAGGGCGTAAACGCTTCCCCCCTGCCAACAGAGAATAACGCATTGCCTCATAAATTTTTTCTGGTTTACCTACAGGAAGACAATGATCTAATGCTTCTTCCATCAGGTTTTTTCGCTGATTCAAGTAAGCTTTTAGATCAAAGATTGCCTCTTGTTGATAAGAGCCTTGTTTTTCTTCTATTTTGACCATGTCTTGATTTTTTAAACCAACTAGCTTGTTGTTTCCCATTCTACAGGCAATGTGTCATTTCTTTGCTACTAACTACATTTATTCTTTTTGATACTTTATATGGGCTACAACTCGATATATTTTCTCATTCTTTAGATTCCCATTCTTCGTTGGTAACTTAATACTGTATTTTCTAATAGCATTGCCACTGTCATAGGGCCAATTCCCCCCGGTACCGGGGTAATATATCCTGCGGATTGGGCTACTGATTCAAAATCTACATCTCCTACTAATCGGAATTTTCCTTCCTCTTCTGGATTCGGAATTCGATTAATCCCTACATCGATAACTGTAGCACCAACTTTAATCATCTCTTTACTAATGAGATTAGGTTTACCAGCGGCTGCTACCACAATATCAGCTTCCCTAGTTACCCCAGCTAAATTTTGAGTTCGAGAATGGGCTATAGTTAGCGTAGCATTTTTTGCCAACAACATTAATGCTAAAGGTTTACCCACTAAAATACTCCTTCCTACCACCACTACATTTTTGCCAGAACATTCTATCTCGTATTCTTCTAATACTCTCATAACACCAGCAGGTGTACACGATCGCAAACCCTCTTCCCCTCTGACTAATCTACCCAAATTAAGAGGATGAAGCCCATCAACATCTTTATCAGGATGGATGAGGTTTAACAATGCCACTGAGTCTAAATGCTCTGGTAAAGGTAATTGTACTAAAATTCCATCAACTTCAGGATTCTGATTTAATTCAAGGATAGCATTTTTAACCTCCTCAAAAGAGGTTTGGCTAGGGAAATGACGACCATAAGAATTGATACCTAATTTACCACAAGATTTTTCCTTATTGCGGACATAAACTTTACTAGCAGGATTATCTCCCACCATTAATACAGCCAAACCAGGAGGGCGATTAACTTGTGACTGGATTGATTCGATTCGATCCTTTAAAGAGAGCTTAATTTTTTTAGCAAGTGCTTTTCCATCTAGTATATTAGCAATTCGATCGGACATAATATAATTTAAAGACTTTTATGCTGCGAGATTGATCTCCTATGATGCCATATAAAATAGCAATAATAAACCTTTGGACAAAAATCAAAGTAATTTCTTTATCACTATTAATTCTCCCCGGATTAATAGGATGTTATAATTCCCCCTATTTAGGTTTTAACTTTTCCCCTAGTGAAATAGCTCAACTAAAAGTATCTAAAGATACTGATTCTCAAATTTATCTTCAAGGAAAAGTTGTAAAAATTGTTAAATTCCTAGATAGTAGTGCTTATTTATTAGAAGATACTACAGGTAGTATCTGGGTTTATACCCGTCAGGAATTGCCCAAAATAGGTAATTCCATCTTAATTCAAGGTCAATTACAATACCAAAATATTCCCATTGAAGACCAAGAATTAGGAGAATATTATGTGATAGAACTAAAACAAATAGAGTTGGATAAGCCAGAATGAACCATCAACCAGTTGCTGTAGCACTTGCGATCCTTTACAGAGAAGGAAAATTTTTGCTCCAACTACGAGATAATTTTCCTCATATTCTCTATCCCGATCGATGGGGACTTTTTGGTGGACATCTAGAAGCAGGGGAAACCCCAGAAGAAGGATTAAAACGAGAATTAATAGAAGAAATTAATTATTTAGTTCCTCAACCAAAAAAATTTCGTTGCTATAATGATGATAGAGCGATTCGCCATCTTTACCATGGGCCATTAACAGTGCCAATCCATCATTTAATCCTAGGTGAAGGTGCAGATTTAGCTTTAGCTACTCCAGAAGATATTCAAAGAGGTAATTGCTATTCTCCAAAATTAAATGATTTTAGACCTTTAGGAATTCCCCATCAAAAAATGTTATTAGATTTTATCCAGTCTGGCATTAATATCAATATTGATTAAACTAAATCTAGTATTAAGTCGATCCCTTAATAAGCCTATATCAATCTCTATATTTTAAGGAGGCATAGTTTTGGCACAATTAATAATAGAAATATTACCAAAAAAAAGCTTTTATTGGTGTATTAATCTTAGTTTGTGTCCTAACAATTTAACTCCTTTGATTAGGGAAATATTGAGGATATGATATTTGAAAAAATCCTTAATCAAGCTTGAATTAGATAAAACTTTAGAGCAATTTTATAAATTATGCAGAAATTAGAACAAAAAAAGCCTTCTTTAAATATAAAAAAAACCCTATGGCGTGGTATCATAGTTGGTTTAACAACAGGTTCTATGATCTTTCCGGGCTTAAGTACTTCCGTTAAAGCAGCTTTAGAAGATAGTCCTAAAGTTGTGATTGACGAGGTATGGCAAATAGTTAATAACGAATATGTGGGAATAGATCGTGTAGATTGGCAAAGAACTAGACAAGAACTTTTAAGTAGAAATTATTCAAGCAAAAAAGAAGCTTATAAAGCAATTCGTCAATCTTTAAAACAATTAGGAGATCCCTATACTCGTTTCCTAGAACCACGTCAATTCCAATCCCTTACCCGTCAAACAGCAGGAGAACTTTTTGGCATAGGTGTTCGTCTTGGATTGGATCGTCAGACTAAAGAAATCGTGGTAGTTGATACCTTAGAGAATTCCCCAGCAGAACAAGGTGGTCTTCAAAAAGGCGATCGCATTGTTAAAATTAATGGGAAATTAACTTCCCTAATGAATATTGAACAAGCCTCAGAGGAGTTAAAAGGGAAAGAAGGAACAGATGTAAGCATAGAGTTAGCACGAGGAAATGAAGGAATTATAGAAGTAAAACTAACTCGTGCAAAAATAGAAATTCCTACAGTGAGTTATGCTCTTAGAAAAGAAGATAATTTAGATATTGGCTATATTAAATTAGATGAATTTAGTTCCCACGCCGCAGAACAAATGGAAAAAGCTATTAAGGAACTAGAAAGTAAAAATGTTTCTGGCTTTGTTTTAGACTTGCGAGGAAATCCCGGCGGATTATTATTTGCAAGTGTGGATATCGCAAGAATGTGGATGAAAGAAGGTTCTATTGTTCGTATTGTTGATCGTCAAGGAGGCACAAGAACTTTTTCTGCAAATAACAGTGCCATTACAGAATTACCTTTAGTTGTTTTAATTGACGGAAATTCTGCAAGTGCTAGTGAAATTTTGGCAGGAGCCTTAAAAGAAAATAATCGGGCAGTTTTAGTGGGAAGTACAACTTTTGGCAAAGGAACAGTACAATCAGTTCATTCTCTTTCCGATGGATCTGGCTTAGCTGTCACAATTTCTCAGTATTTTCCACCTAGTGGAATGAATATTAATAAAGTAGGAATTCAGCCAAATTTTGAAATAGATTTAACATCTACTCAGAAAAATCGCCTACGAAGACAGCCTTCTTTATTTGGCACAAGTGATGATCCTCAGTATTCAGAGGCAATTTCAGTTTTGAGAAATACTTACGGTGAACAAATTGCACCTTCAAATCCAGCAATTAGCATTCGTTAGTTATTGTTTTGTATTCTTTGGGGGAATTTATTCCCCTTCTCTGTCACTAGAAAGTATGATAAATCACTCTAATATTAATAATTCAAAAACTTAATCTTCTTTTTTTAGGTTTTTTTCAATCTCTTCAATTTGTCGTTTACATTCATCAATAGCCATTGTTAATTCAAACTTTGCAGATAGACTAGTTGTTATTGATATTTGATGTTCAAACTCGGCAAGTTTTTCATACCAAATATCTAATGCTCCTAAATCTTTACTTTCCGTATTATAAATTTGCTCGGCTATGTTTAATGAAATTGGACGGTTATTAAGATTATTAGCAATATTATTAATACTATTAAATTGTTGAAAATTTTTCTTGAACATAATTTAAACCATTAAATATTTAAAAGATATTCAGATTTATTTAAAAAAAGACTTTAACCAAGCAAACTTATAAAGCAATAATAATCGAAAAGGACGTAAAAAATAATAAAAGGGATAAAGAATTCTCGGTAAAGCTAAATCAGTTTTATCTTTTTCTTTTGGAGTAATAACCAAATAAAAAAAATCTCGTAAAGTATCTTGAAAACTATCTTTAAGACTAAGACGAATTAGATATTTTTCCAAATTTTTAATCAGATTATTATTATCTCCAATATTATCTCGAAAAAACTGTTTTACCACCCGATTAGAAATAGACTGGATTCTAGATTCATCTTCAATTTTCATTAATAAAAAAGAAGGAAGAGAAAGAGAATTAACAAAATTATGAGCCAAATTTAACCCAACCAATAAGGCAATTTCACTATTTAACTCTTCAGCAAGTTTGACAACCAATTCCCAATTAATTTGAGGATGAAAATCAATTAAACCTGCAATATCGTAAATTCTAACCACCTCCTCCCAACCATCTTTAGCACCTTGCAAACACAAAATAATCAATAAATCCTCTATAGAAAAACTCAAAACCTCACTTCCAGAAATAGAAAACAATTGAAGACGTTGCCAAAAAGATTCATAATTAACATTAAAACCAAACTCTTTTGGGCTAACTTCCCAGTGAATATCTAAATTAAATTTCCCTTTTTCATGCCAAAAAATCCACTGCCAATCTAACTTTTTTACCAACTGATATCCTAAGTTTTCAATTAAATTTGCCGTCTCGATTAAGTTACTATAGCTAACTAAAATATCTAAATCATTGAATTGCCTTAAAGCCAAATTATTATAAGCTAAATGAGCTAAAATAGGCCCTTTAAAAGGAATAGCTTTAATGTCATAAGTCTTGAGAAAATCCAACAGTTTCAATAACTCTTTCATCAAAAACAAATTACGAAAAGTATTAGCTTGAAAATCCTTACTAAAAGAAGAAAAAATCTCATTACTAATAAGTTGAGGGGTATTTTTATCAAGATTTGAAGATAATATTTGGAATAATAAAGGCATTACTCGATGCCCAATAGCTATTTCCCTTAGTCTTAGCCAATTAATATCTTGAGAAAGTAAATTTTCCATCTCTTTTTTTATCTTTAAATCTGTTAAATTATGAGAATTTTTCAAACAAAATAACAGAAATTTTACTTCACGATCATTTTCTCTGTAACTTGTATCTAAACCCAGATTAATAGCAAAAATCATAAATAAAAATCAAAAATAGAAATAAACTTTACCAACCTATGTTTTAAGTATTTTCTAATACAATCCATGAAAGTTTTAACATAGATTTTTGGCTTAGTGTAAAAATGATAAATAGAGTGCTATAAATTTACAAAAAGATAATGATATAATAAATATTAAGAATTGTAACAAAAAAACTTAAAAAAATAAAATTATGCGTTTAACGTGGTTTGATAGTAACTCTTGGTTAATTGAAATCGGCAGTAAAAGAATATTACTAGATCCATGGTTAGTAGGAGAATTAGTATTTAGCAATCTTCCTTGGTTGTTTAGAGGCAAGAAAAACAATACACCCTCAATTCCAGAAAATATCGATTTAATCCTACTTTCACAAGGATTAGAAGATCATGCTCATCCTCCAACCCTTGAAAAATTACCTCGTGATATTCCAGTAGTAGCCTCACCAAATGCAACGAAAGTGGTAGAAAAATTTGGTTATACATCCATTAAAACATTACAACATGGAGAAAGCTTTAATCTTGACAATCAGATAGAAATCAAAGCAATACCAGGGGATCCCATCGGGCCTTTTTTAATAGAAAATGACTATATCCTCAAAGATTTAAATACAAACCAGAGTATTTATTACGCCCCCCACGGATTCCA
This sequence comes from Prochloraceae cyanobacterium PL24a_bin.78, assembly GCA_028281945.1. Classification (GTDB taxonomy): domain Bacteria; phylum Cyanobacteriota; class Cyanobacteriia; order Cyanobacteriales; family JANQIW01; genus JANQIW01. The sequence goes on along the minus strand of JANQIW010000034.1, from coordinate 17,625 downwards.
CCATGCCTCTATCCAAGAATATGCTCCTATAAGTGTGGCATTAACTCCCATAATTGACTTAAATTTACCACCTTTAGGTCCTGTAATTCAAGGACAAAAGAATGCTTTACAAGCTTGTGAATGGTTAAAACCTCAAGTAATCATTCCAACTGCTGCCGGTGGTGATGTAGTATTTGATGGTTTACTGATGAATTTTATTCGAGAATCGGGAACTGTAGAGAAGTTTCGAGAGATGTTAGGGGAAAGGCATCTTTCAACCAAGGTTCTTGAACCAAAACCATTCACTCCTTTTGAATTAGAATTAATCAATTAATCCAGATTTAAATCATTTAATATAACTCAGTACGGAAAATAAATAACTATAAATAAAGTACTGAGTTGCTTGATTTTGATCTTAAATTAATACAAAATAAGGAAAAATTAAACTAATTGACCTCAACTTCTGGTATGATTTGATTTAACTGAATAGAATCACCCCGAAGAGCAACACTAAGATGTTCAATTTTTTCTTGTGCGAGAATTTCCAAAATAGCTAAATTCACTTCATGGAGAGCTTCTTTAAAAGTTTTGAGAGACTTAGTATAATAACGCAAAGAAATAACCCTAGTATTTCCTTCGATTCCAGTGAAATGAACAGAATTTTTCTCTCTTAATAAATCAATTTTCTGAGGTAATTCTCTCAAACTTGTAACGATTCTAACTACTTGACTCGCAGAAATATGATCTATCTTTAGTTTTAAATTAATTGCAAGTATTTCTTCATCAGTTGCACTTTGGGTAGTATTGATAATATTACCCCCAATCATTTTAGAATTAGGAATTCTTTTGATACATCTCATACTTGAAATATGTAATTTAGTACTTCTCAAACCAATTTGTAATACGTCAAGTTTTCCTTCTTCACCCTTGATCAAAAGACTATCCCCTGGACGATAAAGATTATCCAGATAAATAATTATAGTACAAAGCCAATCGTAAATTAAATCCTTAAATAATAAACCTAAAGCTACACCAGCACCACCTAAAAGACCAATAATTGCCCCTGCTGAAGCTCCTAAAAATATTTCTGCACCCTTAATAACTATTACAAAAATAACTATAATCCGAAAAAAGATTGGCAAATATTGTACAACAATATCATCTAATTCAGTTTCTGTATGAAGAGTTAAGGTTTCAAGCCATTCTCCTAATAATGGAGCCGCCCGATAAATGATAATTCCAATTAAAACAATAGATATTAAAGAAATAGTTTCTATTAGGAGTTCGTTTAATTCAGGGGTAATATTTTCTCCAATGACAAATCTTGAAATCCAAACTCCACTGATAAAAATTAACCAGCCAGTGGGCTTTTTAACTATTTCTAAAAGTTCATCATCTAAAGTTGTTTCTGTTTTCTCAGTTATAGGTTTGAGCCATTTAATAAAAATATTAAATAATAGTCCTCTTAATGCTAAAGCTAGAGTTAAGATTATTCCTACTACAACAATTTTGCCAAGGGGAATATTAGCAATAGCAATATCGGATTCAAAAATGTTACTCCTAATTGCTCTTAAAATTTCCGAGTCTAATATATTTGTTTTAATTGAATTCCAAATTTGTTCCATATTTTTTCTATTTAATTAAAGTTAATTGAGATAGTTTGAGAAACTGGATTGAGAATTATAGATCTATAAGTCTTATTGTTTAATAAATCAATAAATTACAAGAATCTTGATTTTTTAATAATTATTTTGGGATCATGTTTTTTCTTCAAAATATTGAGATACTTTACTCATAATATTCATGAATCAAAAATGGTACTTCCACTAATTCCCCTTCTACCTCTCCCACTTGTACTTTTAAACCTACACCACCTGATTTTGTTTTGACATAGGCTAAACCAAAATGCCCGGAATCTGTTTCAGTATAGCTAGTGAGGATTCCTATTTTCTTATCATCTAATGTTATACTTGTCCCTTTTTCTGCTACTCCAGTGAGTTTAATTCCCAAAAGTCTTTGTTTAACTCCTTTATAAGTATTTAGACGAGCAATTGTTTCTTGTCCAATATAGCAACCTTTCTCAAAAGAAATGGTTTTCCAGAGTCCTGCTTCTAAAGGATTATAATCATCTGTTAATTCTTGCTCACATTTGGGTCTTCCTTCTAGGATTCGTAGTTTCTCCCAAATGGATTCTCCCATGGGAGTAGCCCCTGCTTTACTTAATTTATCCCAAATTAAACCAGCATTCTCCTGTGGAACAAGTAAAGTATAGCCAGGAATAGTTAACCCATTTCCTACAGCAATTCTAAATTTAGTTTCATTTATTTCGATTTCAGTATGATTATATTCCGGTTGATTGAGGATATCTTCTGTGGTAAATTGTGCTAATAATGCCTTACTTTGAGAACCTATCAGACTAAATACTGAATATTGTGAAGATACATCTTCTAATTTAACCTTGTCCATAGGAAAAAGATAGCGATCCATCCATTGCAAAAGTTGAGATGAAAGGTTAGGAGAAACTAGAAGATAAATACTATCTTCCATTACATAAGCTGTTACTAAATCAATTGTTCTAGCCGTAGAAGTGACAAAAACAGTATCACAACCAACACCTGGTTTAAGCCCATTAAAATCGTTTGTAGTTTGATTATGGAGGAAGCGTAAGCGATCATCTCCACTAACTTTTAGTAATCCCCAATGAGTTCGATCATAAATTGCCACTGTTTCTCTTGCGGCTTTTAAAGCCATGGCATCATTGCCAAAACTCATAGGAATAGAGAGAGATGAATTCTCCTGAAAAATAGCACCTGCGGCTGACTGAATTTCCTGTAATTCTTGAATCATTTTTCCTCACTAAGCAAATTAGTCAATATTTGTTTGATTACCTCTTTGGTTTTAATATCCAAGCTTTGCCAATCAATATCACCTGTAGAGTCAAGGAGATTAGTATCGATGGATACTTCTTGTGTAGTTTCAGTGTCTTCAAAATCATTATTGTTGAAGTTAGGATGATAATTGAGAAAACATACTTGGAAACAAATACTCCAAATATCTATTTTAATAGAAGATTCCCCTTTGGTCAAACATAATTGATAGCCTGGATAAGGACTTTGATATTCTTCATAATTACTTTTCCAATTAGAATTTTCTAATTCTTTACCAAGGTTATCAATTACTCTAATAAAAGTAGGCTGCATCAAAACTTGAGCTAGTTCCCAAGCTTGCCTATCTTTGAATTTTGGTTTCATTTCGATTTTGTGCTCAAATTATTAATTATTAAGTTTTTTAACAAAAGTTAAATTAAATTCTGCTTTATGTCAAGAATAATAAATTAAGGACTAGAGAAATCTAATTTTACACTATTAATCTAATCTTAAATAAGAAGTGTAAGAGTGGCGATCGAAACTTTTTTGACCTAGAATAGAAAATAAGAAGCTTAAATTTTCACAAAACTTAACGATGCAGAGGGAAAATAAATGAAATCAGATAAGCAACTTGGAGGGAAAATCGCTCCTTGGGGTTACCCTTTAATTTTTTTAACAGTTTTAGCCGGATTTTTATCTCTTGCTAAAGCAGAAAAATCCAACTACCGTTCTTATAACTCTTTACCACAAGTTGAAGAATCATCCCATTCTAGAAATAGCTATCAATTAGCTCAAGATCAAGGCAAGGATGATTGTTTCGCTCCTCACCACAGCGAATATATGTCTGGACAATACAATATAGAATGGACTTATCAAGGAGTATTTTATCAAAGCACCCTGAATATGAACGGAAATTCAGGAATTATGCTAACTAATTTCTATAATTCTAATACTAATAAGCCTGATAGAGTAACCCAAGATGTTAAAATTCATTCTTGCTCATTTGGTTTGGTACTAGCAGGATACAATCCAAGACATCCAAATACTCAAAGACCACATCCTAATTACTATGCTGATAATTTAGTATTAAGAAAGCAGCCAAATGGCGATTTAGTTTCCTTTAATTGCGATGATGGTGAAAACTGCTTACCAATAAGCGTAGAAAAAATTCGGTAATTAATCCTAAAAGGAAATAATTTCTGAATTGTCAAAAGCAATACTTTATATCCTTTGATCTGTAACAAAGGGGAATCTATGATATAGAGAATGCTCCTTTGTTAGATTTTTTTTATTTAAATATACTAAAAGTTGAAGCTTTAATACTATCACAAAATAATTACTTTGATTTTTATAATATCAATTTGTCTTTAATAATGATAAGAGTTAAAACTCCCAATTCTAGGATAATTAACCAAAATTTATTCTGCCGATTCTTGATTAAGTAATAAGATTACTAAATTATTCCTTGTCAACCGTTGCCGTAGCCTCTGGGTAAGCAGAAGTCTCAAGAAACTCCCATTCTTCCCATTCTCCACGAAGGTGTCTATCACTATTACGGGAAAAACGATATAAAGCTTTAAGTTGGGCTTCTTGAATCTGTCTTTGAATACCAAGCATTTCTGGGATAGTTTATTGAATTTCTTCAAAAGTTATCTCGTTAAATCCTCTTCAATATTGATCTAGAATTATTTAATTATAACTTGTCAAAAAAAAAGCGATCGCCCATAGGCAAAAAACAGCCAAAAAGAGAAAACGATCGCCAAAATTGAAGATGAATAAACTAAAATTAAACAGAAAGATCGCTAAAATCACGACAAAGATGCTCAAAAGGCTCATCAATAAAAGAAGTATCATTAATACCACCTTCTACCGCCATATCCTTAACCATTTCCTTCATAATTTGGATACCACGTACAGTAGGGCCAATAGGCACACCTAGAGAATTATAAGTTTCTCGCAAGCCTTGTAAAACCCGTTCATCAAGAACATTAGTATCTCCAGCTACTAAAGCGTAGGTTGCATATCGCAAATAGTAGTCCATATCTCGTAAGCAAGCAGAAAAGCGACGAGTAGTATAAGCATTTCCACCAGCACGAATTAACTCAGGAACTTCCTCAAACAATTTTGCACTAGCTGCCCGCACAATAGATGCAGAGTTACCATTGACTAGTTGGGCCACTGTTATTCTGGCAATCCCAGAAGAGAAGTAAGCCTTTAGGCTATCCATTGCATCACGATCAAGATAACGTCCTGTAACATCGTAGTTTCTAATTAAATTTGTAATAGCGTCTCGCATTAAACTTTTTCTCTTACTAAAAATTATTCATTTTTTATTGTAAACCCCCATTGGTACTGGGATTACAGGGATTCTTTATGTTTAATTTTGCAAATTTTTGTTGCGGATTGTAAATTTTTGTGTCAAAATGTAAATAAGACAGGCAAAAAAAACTTTACCTTGTCCATTAAATAAACAATAACTTATTTAGTAGTAAATAAAATAGGAAATAAATTATGGTTTACACTACAACAACACCAGCAAATATTTTAGTTAACCCATCTTCTCAAGATGCAGTACCAAACACTATAGAACTATTTAATCGTTTAAGCGTTGATGATCAATTAGGTTTACTTTGGTTTATTTACAAAGGTATTGGCACCTCTATTACACCAGCAGCTCCCGGTGCAGCACGCTTACAATTCGCAGAAGGATTACTTAACCAAATCAAAGAAATGCCACAACAAGAGCAACTAGAATTCATGCGCAATCTAGCTAGAAAGGTTAGTACTCCTTTAACTCGCGCTTATGGCGTTTTAACCAATAACACTAAGTTAGCTTTCTGGTATCAACTAGCAGTTTTAATGGATCAAGGTGTAGTAATTCCCGTACCTTCTGACTACAAAATGAGCACTCAAGCTAACAGTTTATTACAAGTAATTAAAAGCTTAAGTTTCAATCAACAAATCACAGTACTTCGCAAAGTTGTAGCTGACATGGGCATGGATCCCCTTGCCAGCTAGTTTCGGTCTTCTGTATCTCTAATATTTCCAATCGCTCGATAAGGGCAGGTTGCCTCCTGCTCTTTTGTTAGCAATAGAAACAATATTATTATATTAATCTAGATTTATGACTTTAGCACAATTAAAATCTACTTTTTCTGACAAAATTCAAATTGAAGGGGTAGATAATTTAACAATTCTTAATTATTTCCGAACTTTTAATGCCCAAGATTTCCAAGCAACTACCGATTTATTCACAGTTGATGGGGTATTACAGCCACCTTTTGAATCCCCAATTCAAGGAAAAGAAGCCATTGCATCTTATTTAAAAACAGAAGCAAAGGGGATGAAAGTCTTTCCTGTTCAAGGAGTTAGTGAAGAAAAGGACAATAATACTTATATTTCTATTTCTGGGAAAGTTAAAAACTCCCTCTTTACAGTAAATGTTACTTGGGATTTTATTCTTAATACAGAAAAACAAATTACTTATGTAGAAGTTACCCTCAAAGCCTCTTTAGAAGAGTTAATAACTATACGCCCTCAAGCACAATAGGCTGGTTGTTGAAACCATCTTGATATCATTTCTCTACCTAATTCTAAATCTGATGAGGAAGGTTGCCAATCTGGATGACTTGTCATGAGTAAACTTTCTGTGGTTTCACTATCGAAGAGATGCCATACAAGGTTTCCTGAAACTTCTGCTTCAATGGCATAACAATTATTACTAATACAATAAATCCGAGACTCTCCACTAATTCTTTCAATTTCCATGGATTCTTGTGGGTTTAAATTACGGAAATTGACCATGGCTTTTTTCCAATCTTCTAAAGATGATGCCATTAAACCAGGAATTCTTACTACGTTATTACTGCTATTAACATCAATCCAATAATTGCCTGTGGGATCAATTCCTTTTAACCAAGGATTGTTGATGTCATCTAAATTGTAACGGGGAGAGAGGGTTAATCCTTTTATCATTGTGATATTTCTATTGTTCTTATAGGTTAAATTTTATTTTTAATCTTTTCAAAGTTTAACGAGACATTTTCTAGGATTGAATTTTCTTTAACAAAAGTTAACCATTTCTCTACTTAATAAGTAATACTTCTTTACTTTTCTTAATCAAATCCTTTCAGCAAAACGCAATTTAGCAGATCGAGATCGAGGATTTTGAGATTCTTCATCTGGTTGTGGGATAATGGGTTTTTTGGTAATAACCTTTAATAAAGGTGATTCACGGAATCTATGTTTAACAATACGATCTTCTAAACTATGAAAACTAATAATTCCAATTCTTCCGCCAATTTTGAGCCAATGGGGTGCTTTTTCTATGAATTCTTCTAAAGATTGTAACTCCGAATTAACAACGATACGTAAGGCTTGGAATACTCTTGTAGCTGGATGAATTCTACCATAACGATATTTTGAAGGCACAGATTGAGCAATAATCTCGGCTAATTTGACAGTGGAGTTAATGGGGCGTTTTCCCACTATTGCCTTAGCAATTCTTCGAGAGAATCTTTCCTCACCATATTGATAAAAAATATTAGCTAATTCTACTTCTTTAGTATGATTGACTATTTCTTCTGCGGTTAAAGATTGTGAGCTATCCATCCGCATATCTAAAGGCGCATTATTACGAAAACTAAAGCCTCGATGGGCCAAATCTAATTGGCTAGAATTTACACCTAAATCTGCAATAATCCCATCAAATTCTCTCTCAGGTTGATAATGGGCAAAGTTACCATGCCAAAATTCTAGACGATTGCTGGCGATGGATTCTTGTAAATTAGACTTAGTGGCGGTTATAGCATCAAAATCGCGATCGATAGCCATGACTTTAGTATCACCAAAAGCAGATAAAATTAATTGAGTATGGCCACCTCCGCCTACAGTAGCATCTAAATAATGCCCATTTGGAGAAATATTCAAATTTGCAATTAATTCTTTACTTAAAACTGGGATATGGAAAAAAGAAGATTTTGGATTGTTAATCAAATTTTTAAACTATTAATGGACTAATAAATTTATATTTTAATTATAAGGAACTTATTTCGTTCTCAAGCGTCTTAATAAACTAAAGAGTAAAATCCTTAATTTCTCTAATGTATTATATATCTTTTTTGGATTACGATTATGTCAATTATTGAGTATAACTTATCTATGCTAAAGAAAAATTTAAAACGTTCTGCCATTGTAGGTTTATTAACAGTTATGGGTATTTGTAGCGGTATTATTCCGGAAGTTTCTAGAGAAACTTTTTCCTTAAATTATAGTATTTCTGCTAATGCTCAATCTATTTCTGATAATGAATTAGAAAAATATGCACGGGCTGTATTAAAAATTGAACCTTTTCGCAAAAAAGCATATCAACAAGTGGCTTCTCTTATCGGTAAAAGACCTCCTGAAATTTCTTGTGGTTCTACAAATTATAATTCTATCGACCCTAAATTTCGCGGACAAGTTCAAAGAATTGTCAGTAATTTTTGCCAAAAATCCCAAAGCATCATTCAAAGTGCAGGTTTAAATGCGAGAAGATTTAATCAGATAACTAATCAAGCTAATAGAGATCCACAACTTAAACGCAGAATTCAAAATGCTATTAATTCATTGCGATAGAAATAAACAAAAAAAAGTTAATATTTCCGTTAATAGATATAAATTTAAAATAAATAAATACTATAAAAATAATGTATACAATTTTATTTTCAATCTTTTGAAAAATCTTTTATTTTCTGACAAAAAAAGGTAAGAAAATCATACAACTTCTTTACCTTTTTAATCGTTCTATTATCAACTACTAACTAACAAATTAATCCTAGTAAGTAGTAAATAGGCAATTACTTATATTAGCTCTGTTTAACAGTCTCTTTGTTTTGTGCTAAGAATTTCTCTAATTCAGTTAAAGCATCAGAATCAACTTTAGTCTGCATTGGACAGAATTTAGGCCCGCACATAGAGCAAAATTCAGCAGTTTTATAAATATCTGCTGGTAAAGTTTCATCATGATATTCTTTAGCGCGATCGGGATCTAAGGATAATTCAAACTGACGATTCCAATCAAAATTATAACGAGCAATGGAAAGTTGATCGTCTCGATCCCTTGCACCTTGACGATGACGAGCAATATCCGCCGCATGAGCAGCAATTTTATAAGCAATTAAACCATTACGAACATCTTCTGCATTTGGTAATCCTAGATGTTCTTTAGGAGTTACATAACACAGCATAGCGGTACCATACCAACCAGCTAATGCCGCACCAATGGCTGAAGTAATATGATCGTAACCAGGAGCGATATCTGTTACCAAAGGACCCAAAACATAAAAAGGAGCTTCAGAACACTCTTCCATTTGTTTTTTCACATTAAATTCGATTTGATCCATCGGTACATGGCCTGGGCCTTCAACCATTACCTGTACATCATGTTGCCAAGCACGACGAGTCAATTCTCCTAGAGTTTTCAATTCTGCCAATTGGGCTTCATCGGAAGCATCATGAGTACAACCTGGACGAAGAGAATCTCCTAAACTAAAGGAAACATCATACTTTTTGAAAATTTCGATAATGTCATCAAAATGAGTATATAAAGGATTTTGCTTATGATGATGGAGCATCCATCGTGCAATAATACCACCACCACGAGAAACGATTCCTGTTAGGCGACTTCTTACTAAAGGCAAGTATTCCATTAAAATACCTGCATGAATTGTCATATAATCCACACCTTGTTGGGCGTGCTTCTCGATAATATGGAGAAAGTCATCGGGAGTCAGATTTTCGATTCTGCCATGAACGCTTTCTAAAGCCTGATAAATTGGTACAGTTCCTATGGGTACAGAAGATGCGTTGATAATTGCGCTGCGAATTTCATCTAAGTTACCGCCTCCTGTGGATAAATCCATCACGGTATCTGCACCATATTTGACTGATAAATTTAGTTTATCTAACTCTTCGGAAATATTTGAAGAATTGGGTGAAGCACCAATATTTGCATTTACTTTACACTTAGATGCGATACCAATACACATTGGTTCTAAGTTGATGTGATTTATATTGGCTGGAATGATCATCCTTCCTCTTGCTACTTCGTCGCGAATCAAATCTACAGGAAGATTTTCCCGTGTAGCGACGTGGTGCATTTCTTCTGTTATTTTTCCGGAGCGAGCATAATGCATTTGCGTTACATTATTCTGGCCTTGTCGCTTGGCTACCCATTGTGCTCTCATATTTTTTTTACCTCTATTAACAGCTTTCCTCCGCTGGTATTACCCAGTCTCAGGTTCTAAGGGTATATCTCAGCCTGTTTTTCCCAGACACCCCTAGCTATGACTTCCAATTGTAGCACTTTATTGGGTTAATTCAAAAAACTATTAAGTTAAATTTTTCTAAAGAATTTGAGGATACTTTCTTGAATAGATAAATTTCCATTTCCTCCAATTAGATGGCCAGTGCCACAGCCTAAATCTAATATCATTTTTCCAAAACCATAATATACTTGGGCACGGTGAGACAAGGAGGAGAAGAGGACAAGTGAGATAGGTTTTGGGTGGGAAATCAGCCGTCTAAGAAGCGTTTTAACTCTATCATTATTTTAGAAATTTGGTATAAGATGTATTCCCCTTTTTGAGGTTTTAATATGGGTATTAAATCTTGTGCTTTTTCCCAAACCAAGGAATTTTTTTTTGTATAATCGAGAATCCCAAATATATTGGGTTTTTATTTTGTCTGTATCGATTTTAAGTTATATTTTTTTGATTTTAGGATAAAACTGCAATTATAAACAGGATAAAATTCCTGATCTTGCAAAATTACCCAACATAAATGTAGATAAACCACCACGATTGCGACCAACAAATGTAGGTAAATGTCCGGTCGGAGCACTTAAACTATAGTTTATTTCTCGATAATATAACCATCTTTCTTGATTATACCAACCAATACGAGAACCAAAAGCCTCCCATATTTCTTGATTATATACTTTAGTACCTCCTAAACTTAGATAAATTTGCTTTTGAATACTAAATCCGAAATGTTTATTACTATAATGAAGCCATAATCTATCAATGGTTAGTAAATCTTTCAGAGGAAAATTATCTATTTTGCCATCATTTAAGGAATTAGTTTTCTTGCGCTTACAAATTTTTAACATAATTTTTTCAGTTTCTATATCGGCTTTGTGCCAATTTTTGATTAAAAGTAGATTCTGTAATTTTGTATAATCAATTCCTACTGCACTAGCTAATTTAAGTGGATGATTTAGATTTAATGTGGATTCTAAATCTAACATTGAAAACCATTCTTTGATGGTCTGAGGGCGATCTTTAGGATATAATTTCATTCCTTGCATAATTGCATTATTAATTCGATCACTAATATTAGGGTTATGTGCTTGGGGTGGCATTAAAGGAATACCATGTTTGAGAACACTAGATGGGAATGGAATCTCTTTAGTTAGTAAAAAATAAAGGGTTGCTGCTAAAGCATATACATCTGTATAAGCACCTCTTTTAGCTCTTTGCTGGTATTGCTCAATGGGTCCAAACCCTTCTGTCACAATACCGGTATGAGTTTTCGTTTCATCTTGTACGAATTCTCGAGCTAAACCGAAATCAATTAAGATTGCTTTAGAGGTCTCTTCGCATAAAAGAATATTACTAGGCTTAACATCTCGATGTAAAAATCCTTTTAAATGAACACAACTCAATGCTTCCCCTATCTGTCTTATATACTCAAGGGCCTGTGTCTCGTATAATGGTTCACTATTTTTAACATATTCTTCTAAATCACAGCCTTTAATATATTTCATTACCATAAAACATAGCTGGTCTTCACAAAAAACATCCCATACTGGTATAACATGGGGATGAGAACACTCATACAAATATTGAGCTTCTCTCACAAATCTTTCTTGATGTTGAGCAAAATCTGGTTTTGCTTGTATTCTAGCATTAGGAGTCTTGATAGCTACAAGTGTATCTTGTTGGGATGATTTTCTAATGGCTTTATAAGTATCCCCAAAGCCGCCACCTCCAAGTAAGCCTTCAATAATATATTCGCCGTTTTTGAGTTTATACCCTTTTTGCCATACCATTATTAATAAAGTTTTAGAATTATTTTTGAATTAGATATATTGTTGACTATTAAAATAGATATTAATGGGAGTCAGTGAATAACTGAATTAAACCCCATTGCCCATTGGTTTGCCACTGAGAATCAATAGATTGTAGTAAATTTATTTGATTCTCTTCCAATCCGACGATTACTTCGCATTTAAGTGCACGTAAAACTGTAAATGAGGAGGGAAAATAGCAGGTAATGTTTTGGAAAGATGCTGTTTTTTCCCAATGACAATCTCCTACTAAACGCCGATAATTGGCATCGCCTTTAATAAAAATTAAATCTGAATGAGATAGTTTTTCTTGCAATTTTGCAGGCATTTCCCAAAAAAATAGGGGTGATGTCCAAAATATATCGTCTAATAAATATATTTTACCATTTTCTAAATAGGTTTTCAGACGCAATCCTAATTTACTTACTCCTGAATTATCATCTTTAGCTAAAAAGTTTAGGGTAAAAATTACATCTTTTATTGTAGCATCGGAAACAAAAGTTGGGTAGTTTTTACAATGAAGATAAATTTCTTGGGCTGCACCACTTTCTAGTAAAAAATCTATTAAAAATAAATCTGAAACTAATTCAAATCCTGCATTATCAATGATAAAGTCTATTCTTTTTTTCTTAAATTTAGAAATTAATTTTACAACTAAATGACGATCGTCGAGAATAATATGATTTTCTATTTCTGTAGGTTGATAATTTTCATGTTTATATTGACCAGCTTCAGTAGGGCGAAGGCTTAAATCAGCACGATTCCCCCATAAATTTAGATATAGTAAATTGTATAATACTTCTTTCCACTTATCATCTCTTTGAGGGTAAACTGCTTCTAAATCATTGAATTCTAGACTAGCTTTACGAATAGAATCCATGGCTTTTTCCAAACCAAGTTGTTTTTGGAGTTGAAAAGGATCAATTTTTTCCTTCAAATCCGATTTAAAATAATTAATAGCTTCAATAATTCTGCGATAAAAATAAGCTTCAGCAAAATAAAAAGGAGTATCAATCCATTTTTTATCTAAAAAAGGTTGAATATAATTATTCCATTGAGCTACATCTAAGCCTCCATCATTTTTTATAAAACGAATTATTCCATTAAGTATTTCTTTTTTTATAGTTCTTAGTTCTTTGACAATATGAGGAGAGAAATTATTTTCACTAATTATACTTTCGATGATAGTAGGTAATCGATTGGTAAAAGTATAATAAGCAAATGAATTCTCTTCTGAAACTATTAAAATTGGAGGGATGGGTAATTTAGGTTGAGTAAAACTATTCATTTTGATTGAGAGTTAAGAAATTGTTATAACTATTACATTGTAACAATTATTTTAGATCTCAATAGGATCAATTGATGTTATAATTTTTAAAATTATTTTTAGTTATTGAGAGTATAGTTAAATTTATGAACTTTGCCAAGTTCAGGAAACTACATAAAACGATGGCTCCTATTGTATTGCTTCCTCTTTTGATGACAGTTTTTACAGGAGTAACATATAGACTTGCTAAAGATTGGTTTGGAGCATCTAGAGATAGTGTACACTTTTTAATGGTAATTCATGAGGGGGAGTATTTTGGTAAAAGTTTTGAAGCATTTTATGTACTTCTTAATGGTTTAGGACTTCTTTGGATGTTAGTTACTGGCATGATAATGTTGATTCAAAGTATAAAACAATCCGGTTGGTTTAGGAAGCTTTCTTCTCAAGAATAGTTTTAAAATAATTTTTATATGTTTATTCTTGTTAAATATATATTTAGTTTGTCTTGAGAAACAATTTAATTGAATTATTACTAAATATTTTTTTGTATCATATAATATTTTTCCTTTTCAATCTGTAAAGATATCCTTGAGTTATTTTGAGAATCAATAATTTTTAATCCTAATAATGCTAACCATTCTTTCATTGTTTGAGGACGATCTTCAGGAAATAGTTCCATTCCTGTCATAATTGCATTATTTACCCAATTACTTATATCTGGATTATGAAATATAGGCTCTTTTAAAGGAGCACCTTGTTCTCTATATAAGGCAGGAAGTGGAATTTTCCCCGTTAACATATAATAAAGAGTAGCAGCTATGGCATAAACATCTGTATATGCACCTCTTTTAGCGTTTTGTTCATACTGTTCAATAGGAGAATAACCTTGTGATGTAGAAGTAGTATGTATTTTAGCTAAATCTTGAACAAATTCTCTAGCTAAACCAAAATCAATTAAAATCGCTTTATTATTACGATTGCAAATCAGAACATTTTTAGGTTTCACATCACGATGCAAAAAACCTTGCTGATGAACATAATTAAGAGCATCTCCTAACTGTTGAATATATTCAAGTGCAGATTCTTCAGAGAAGATACCATGATCTATCACCTGATAATGTAGATCTTTGCCTCGAATAAATTCCATTTCCATACACCATAAATCCTCAGCCTTAAACACATTAAATACTCGAACAACATGAGGGTGAGAACATCTCAAGAGATTAAATGCTTCTTGAACAAATCTTTCTTCATGCTTAGATAAATCGTTTTTATTTAAAAACTCAGAATTTAAAGCTTTAATCGCTACAATTTCTTCACCATCAGGAGAATGTTTGATAGCTTTATAAGTATCTCCAAAGCCACCGCTTCCTAAGATAGATTCTATGGTATAATCGCCATTTTTAAGTTGATGTCCTTGTTGCCAAACCATTTGTTATTAGATAGTAGGGAGTAATTTTATTTCTATAATATCTTATTTAAAAGGAATCAAAACAAAAATTATAATTAAAATCTACAAGTTTCAACACGAGAGTAAAGACTTTCCCATCCTATTTCTACCCAACTTAAACACCAACCTATTTTACTACAATATAGAGGTAAATGCCCGATTTTAGCCTCCAGAGAATAATTTACTTCACTATAATATATCTATCTATCTTTTATATACCATCCAACTTCATGTGCAAAAGCTTTCCAAATCCGATCTTGATTAGTTATGTTACCAATTAAGTTTCGATAACTAGTTTTAAGTCTAACAATCTTAACCATTCTTCCATACTTTGAGGACGATTGTCAGGTAATAATTCCATTCCTGTGAAAATTGCGTTATTGGTTCGATTACTTATCTTTGGGTTATGGTGTTGAGGAATATCTAAAGGGAAACCTTCATTAACATAAATAGAAGAAATAGGCGTTTCTTCAGTAAAAAAATAATATAAAGTAGCAGCTAAAGCATATACATTTGTATATGATCCTCTTTTATATTGTTGTTTGTATTGTTCTATAGGGGCATAACCATGATAAGTAGCGATCGTATGAATTTTGCTTTGATCTTGAACAAATTCTCTAGCTAAACCAAAATCAATTAAAATCCCTTTCTTAGTATTTTCACAGAAAAGGATATTAGGTGGCTTAACATCACGATGCAAAAAAACCTTGTTGATTAACATAAGCAAGGGCTTCACCTCTTTGTTTGATATACATAAGAGCCTTTTCTTCTGATAAAACTCCATTTTTTTGAACATAAAAATTAAAATCTTTGCCATTAATATACTCCATTTCCATACACCATAAATCATTGGCTTTAAAAACATTAAAAACACGAATGACATGAGTATAGGAACATCTCAGGAGATTAAATCCCTCTTGAACAAATCTTTCTTCATGTTAGGCAAAGTCATTTCTAAGTTGAATGTTTTCAGAAAGAGTTTTAATAGGGACTATTTTTTGGGCGTTGTTATATTTTCTAATGGCTTTATAGGTATCTCCAAAGCCGCCACAGCCTAAAATAGATTCGATGATATATTCGCCGTTTTTAAGTTGTTGTCCTTGATGCCAAACCATCCGATCAGTATAGTAGATTTCATCACTAAGTTAATATATTAATTATACTATTTTTTTTATATCATGCTTAATTTATATTAGGGATACCCTTTGAAAATAGCTATTAATAATGGTTTAATATATAATAAGACACAAGTTATACTTAATTATAAATCTCGCCAAGCCGTTAACCAAAATACGCCCCAATTTTCCAATACTGATACACTCATAGCAAATTCTCTATGATATAATAAAGGTAAATGTCCTTCAGGTGCATTACCAGAAAAAGCAGCATCTTTATAATAAATCCACTTTTTTTTCACTTTCCATCCGACTTTATCCCCAAAATTATTCCAAATTTTTTCTTTATATACTTTAGTTCCTCCTAAAGTCTGATAAATCCTCTTTTGGGTACTAAAACCAAAACGCCCTTTACTATAATGCACCCATAATCTATCTATGGTACGTAAATCTAAGGAAGGGAAATTATCAATACTAGAGACATCAAACCATCCCTGATTCTCTCTTTTAGCAATAGACAACATCAATTGGTAGGTTTCCTCATCAGCTTTTTTCCATTGTTGTTGTGCCAATAAATCATTCAATTGAAGATAATCAATATCGGCTTCTGTTTCTAAAAATAAACTTTGAACTTCCGTCTCAGTATTTACCTCAATAGTTGTGGATTTGAATTTAAGTAATTTTAACCATTCTTTCATAGTTTGGGGACGATATTCAGGTAATACCTCCATTCCCACCAAAATTGCTTTATTTATCTTATCACTTATCTTTGGGTTATGCTCCTTAGGAGTAATTAAAGGTATACCTTGATTCCTATAAATTGATGGTAAAGGAACTTCTCCCGTTAATGAAAAATATAAAGTAGCAGCTAAAGCATATACATCTGTATAGGCCCCTCTTTTATCCCGTTCTTTATATTGTTCGATCGGGGCATAACCTGGTGTTGAAGCAAGACTATGTGTTTTAGTAAAATCTTGTATAAATTCTCTAGCTAAACCAAAATCAATTAAAATTGCTTTAGTTCCATTATCACAAATTAAAATATTAGCTGGTTTTACATCTCTATGTAAAAAACCTGTTTCATGAACATAAGTAAGAGCTTCTCCTACTTGATTAATATATGCAAGTGCTATCTCTTGTGACAAAATTCCATTTCTTTTTATATAATCATGGAGGTCATATCCTTGAATATATTCCATTTCCATACACCATAAATCCACTTCAAAGTCTTTCTCTTGAAAAACTCTTTCGATACGAACTATATTGGGATGTGAGCACTTAAGTAAATTAAATGCTTCTTGAACAAATCTTTCTTGATGTTCTTGAAAATCAGGTCTCATTTGAATTCTGTCAGAGAGAGTTTTAATGGCTACAATTTTATTACCATTTTCAGACTTTTTAATCGCTTTATAGGTATCTCCAAAGCCACCACTTCCTAATACAGATTCGATGATATATTCGCCGTTTTTAAGTTGGTATCCTTGCTGCCAAACCATGTTATTGAGAGAATTGGGGTTTTTATCCTTTAATTATAGCAGTCAGGGGTGATATGGTTTTTCTAAAGTTTTCAGAGACTTTATCTTGAAAACACACAAGGTAAGATTTAGCAGATTTGAAAGCCAAGATTGATGAATCTTAAGATTACCTAAACAAATTGAAAAATACTGGCGGGTTTATCCAGTATTTAAAAAATAAATTTAAATTTGATTTAATTGTTAGAAGAATTAGAATCTAACAAATTTTGAAAATCATCAAGAGTAGAGATAAAAATTGCATCTCGATGAAGTTGTTTTAGGAAAGAAATATCCTCAAGATTATTGATAGTCTCCTTTAATTCT
>JANQIW010000018.1 GCA_028281945.1 Prochloraceae cyanobacterium PL24a_bin.78 | reverse complement strand
GCTTTTTTCCTAATAGAAAATCAGAAGATCTCTCAAATCAAAGAAAATGTGATCATTAACCTTTGTATTGCTTGATATTTCTACTTTTGGTAAATTATTAATAATAGGAAAACTCGGAGACTGACAGAAGAGGGATAAATTAATAAAATCAAAATTTTGAGATAAAAATTTGATGTCAACTCTATCATTATTTGAGAAAATTGACATAACTCATTGAGCATATTTAATATTACAAGAAGCTGTTTAAAAAATAGTAAATCTCTGATTACTTTTTTTGAAAAAAAACTTATTTTTTATAGGTTCTATTTGTTTTTTAACTAATTGCTCCTAATGAGGATAAAAGTTCTCTTTGAGCTTCTGTTAAACCAGTAGTTCCTTTAATGTTCATTTCTTCATATAATCTTTTAGGTTTCAAAGTATTAAGACATTGACCTGTCTCAACATTCCATAATTTAATGGTTTCATCTTCACTAGCACTAGCTAATATTTGACTATCAGAACTAAAAGCAACTGACCAAACCGAGTGATTGTGTTCATTTAGGGTTGCTAAAGGTTGGTTTCTTTGAAGATCCCATAATCTAACAGTCCCATCATCTCCACCGCTAGCAACTATTTGATCATCAAAATTAAAAGCAACTGATCTAATAGATGATTTATGCCCAGAAAATGTATGTAAACACTGATGACTTATACAATTCCAAATTTTTACAGTTTTATCATCACTGCCACTTACTAATTTCATACCATCAGAACTAAAAGCTACAGAGCGCACACTACCAGTATGTCCTATTAAAGATTCAAGATATTCTTCTTTTTGAAAGTCCCATAAGCGAATGTGTTGATCTTCATCGCCACTAGCTAATATTTGATGATTACTATCAAAAGCAACTGACCAAAACCAACTCAGTCTATTGATTAACTTATTTAAGCATTTACCTGTATTAATATCCCATAATCTTATGGTTTGATCATCAGCCGCACTAACCAATTTTGTCCCATCGTTACTAAAGCCTACAAACCAAATCCAGTCTCCATGTCCTTGTAAAATTTTAGAACATTTACCTGTATTAATATCCCACAATCTTATGGTTTGATCATTGCTACCAGTTACTAAATTTTTTCCATCTGGACTAATTGCAACACAACGAACACGACTATGATGACCAATAAAACTCTTAAGGCAATGACCTTTAGTATCCCATAATCTTGCAACATTATCATCACTACCACTAACTAATAATTGTTCACAAGGACTAAAATCTACCGACCACATTCTGTATGTATAACCATGAAGATTATGGAGAGATTTTCCATTAGTAAGATTCCATAATTTTATTCCCTGATCATCACTACCACTAGCTAATATTTTTCCATCTCCACTAAAAGCTAGAGTACGTACTCTTCCTAATCCTTTTGTGAATGTATTAAGACATTCGGTAGTTTCAATGTCCCATAGTTTGACAACTTTATCTACACTACCACTAGCAAGTGTATTTGTAGCAGAACAAAAAGTAACTGACCAAACGCGCTTAGTATGTCCTTCGAGTAAGGCTTGAATTTCTCCTGTATAAATGTTAAATAATCTAACCTTATTATCATCACTACCAGTTGCTAACAACTCTGCATTTGAACTTAGTGCAGCAGCACGCACTTGATGTTTTTTGATTTCCCAACGTTTTGACAACTCTTCTTTTGAGATATCCCAAAGATAAACCCATTGATCAACACTTCCGCTTATTAAGGTTTTTCCATCCCTACTAAAAGCAACAAAACGAACCCAAAAAGAATGCTTTTCAAAAAAATAAACACATTGACCATTAAAAACATCCCAAATCCTAACTGTTTTATCATCACTACCAGTAGCAAGCAGAGTTCCATTAGGATTAAAACTAACTGACCAAATAGAATCTTCATGTCCTTCTAAGGTTTGAAGCCATTTTACTGTGTATACATCGGAAACATCCCAAATTTTCGCTGTCTTGTCACTACTAGCACTCACTAATTTACTACCATCAGGGCTAAAAGCAATATTTCTGATCCAATGAGTATGTCCTTTTAAAGTTACTAGAGGTTTGGCAGTTGTAACTTCCCATAAATGAACTTCTCCGTTTGTATCACCTGTGGCTAAAATTTTACCATCTGGACTTAAAGCTAATGACAATATACTTCTAAAATTTTCTGAAAATACGCATTTATGAAAAGTACAGTTCGCAAAATTAGTATTTTGTAAATTAATATTTCGTAAATAAGATTGCTGTAAATATAAATTAGAGAAATCTTGTCCTCTTAAATCAGTTCCTATGTAAATCAGTAAATTAAGCAAATTTCCCGCAACATATCCTTTAGTCATTGGATAGTTTTTTTGCCAATCTTTTATTAATTTTATTATTTGTTTTTCAAGAGTTTTTTTATTGTTTAAAGAATCTAATAATCTTTCAAGAATCGGTTCAAGAATTAGACGAAATTGAGATTCTCTTATATAATCTTTTGCTTGTGCTTTAATAAGTGCATGAGTTTTTAAGAAGTTGATTTTTCCTGTTATTATTTCTTGAGAGGCATTCTTAATCAATTTTTCTGTTATGTATTCCATTACTACGTTTTGTAGTGTATAACTAGCCGACTCACTACTTTTTTCAATGAGAGAGCGTCGTTTTAAGGATGCAAGTGTTTGAGTTAATTTATTAATCTCTGTCGATATTAAAAGATCATCTTTTAATTCTGAAATTGAAACCAACTCTCTGTTAATAGAAAGCCAATAGATAATTTGTTGTTCTGAATCAGATAAGCGATTAAACTGCTGATTTAGTAATCTTTCAATATTATCAAATAATAGAGTTTCTGTATTCAATTTTAACTGAGTTAAATAATTATTTAGATTTCCATCATATAATTCACCAATGTGCCCTGAAACAATTTCTAATGCCTTGGGATTACCATGATATAAACGAATAATTTCTTTATAGTCTAAAGAAGTTCCCACCACCCCTTTACTTTCGAGAATACCTTTAGCTTCTATGATTGTTAATCCTTTAACCGTTAAAGCACGAACAGCTGAATTATAACTTTCTAAAGATGAAAATTCTGGAATTTTTTCTCGACTGGTTATAACACAGCAACTTTGATGAGATTGTTGTCCAATTTGTTGAAATAACTCTTCATAATTATTATAACTCTGTCGATAGATTCCACTCACTTGTTTATCTGATAAAATTGATTCAGCATTATCAAGAATTATTAAACAAGAGGCTTTTTTTAGATGTTCAATCAAATATTCAATCAATTGCTTAATTTCAACTTTTAGGAGATTATCAAAGTCTTCCTGTTGTTCAGACAAAAATTTAATTAAATCAGTTAAGAGTTCTGCAACTGGTGGAGCTTCTCGAATACTTTGCCAAATAACAAATTGAAAATGCTCTTGGATTTCTTGTGCCAACTTGACAGAAAGTGCCGTTTTTCCAACTCCTCCCATTCCAAATAGTCCTACCAAACGAGAGTGATCATTAAGAATCCATTGTTTGAGAGTAGATAATTCTCTTTCTCGTCCACAAAAAAGAGGAATTTCTGGTGCTTGTCTTAAGTCTTTGCGAGGTTCGGCTATTTTTTTATGATCAACTCCTACCGCTCCACAAATATTAATAAAAATTTCTTTTTGAATGAATTTACCTTTCCAAAATCGTTTTAAAGTTGCTATGGATGCAAAAGCCTGATCAGCCCAAGCTGAACTTTGTTTTGTCCAACCTTTTTTCTTTCTAGCCTGTTCCACAATTTCTAGTCCTTGATTAGAAGCTCGAAGTGTATTTTTCATGGTTGTCTTTAGCAAATATTAGTTAAGATGTTGGCTCATTTTAAAATGAGCCATTAAATATAAACCATTGTGTCATGATTAAAGCGTATCAACAAATAAAAACCAACTAATTTAGTGTATAAATACTAATAGAGAAAAATATGGAGAATACATTACAAAAAGAAGAAATCTTCAATGCCAAACGAGAAGAGCTTTTAAGATTGTTAAATAAAGCCAAGAGAATTATTGATAAACTTAGTGATACTGGAGATTTTGATTTAGTATCTGAAGATGTAGGTAATGAAATTGAAAAAGTTCGTCAGTATTGCTATGAAGGATTATTTAGTATTGCTTTAATAGCTGGATTTCAATCAGGAAAATCTACTATTCTTAACGCTTTTGCCAATGGGAGAGAAATTGCTCCACGGGGATTGGAAGAGGGTGGGATTAAAATCAGTGCTTGCCTAGTTAAAGTTCAAAATCCCCGTAAAGGAAACAAAGAAACAGTCAAAGTTAACTGGAGAAGTCATCAAGATTTATTGCAAAGATTAGATGAAACCTTGGGAATGACGGTTCGTTCAATTCCTAATTCTGAAACATCTAAAAGGCTGAATGTAATTTCAAGAAAAATTGATGAAACTGAAAATACTAAAGAGAAAGAGCTTTTTCATCAGAAATACTATTCAATTCTGGATTTTGAAAATCCCACAGGAAAAACTTTATTAGAGGAGGCTTTAAAGCTAGAGTTAGAATCTTATTGTCAAAGTGAAAGTAAAGGATCTTCAGAAGTACGAATTTAATTATGTATTACCAACGACAGGCAAACCTTGATGATGCAACAAAAATAGCTCCTCTTTGGAAGGCTTTTTTACAGAAGCGATCGAAACATGATCCTTCTATAATTCTCAAACCTAATTTTGACTATGTTGCTTATATAAAACAAAAGTTAGAATCAGAGTCTATTTATGGTTTTCTTTTAGAACATGGAGAAAAAAAGGACATTGTTGGCTTTTTATTCGTTTATGTTCATGATGAAACTTCTTACTTAGATAATGGAGGAATAACAGATAGTCCTTTTCAGCCTCGTCGAATGGGTGGAGCAATCGGGATGTATATCAAAGAAGAACATCGCAAACCAGAGGCTATTACTTTATTGGTTGAAAGTGCGATCGCTCTTGCTAAAGAATTGAAGATTAGTAATATCGATTTACTAATTAGTATGGAACAAAAAGGCATTCATAAATTACTTGAAAGGTTTGGTTTTAAAAAGGCTGCCATTCAATATACCCAAAATTATGAAATTACCCATGAAGATTTACCAAAGTTAGGAACTCCTAAAACTCAAGGCATAGCTGTTAAAATGCCAACTCCAAGTCTGATTCCACTGCGGGATCCCTTGACGCAACAACCTGTTATTAATCCCCAAGGAAAACAAGTATTTTTACATCCAGTCACTAATGAAGCTGGAGAAATCTTACGTAGTAGTAACGGTTTACCAGTATATCCAACACCTTTACGAGATCCTCAAACTCAAGATTGGGTTTTTGATAAATCGGGTGAGTTAGTGGTTTGTCCTGTGGAGTTAGAGTCAATGGGGAAAGTTAAAGAACACAATGGAATTCCTGTTTTTCAAAAACCTATTTTTGAACAGATTGATGACAAATTGGTTTTAAAAACTGATGAAATGGGTAATTATTTATTTACTCAGACGAAAAAATAGAGAGCATAAGATTTTTTTAATTTTGTATTTTGTATTTTTTAAATACTATTCTTAATATATTATCTTTATATTTTGATATTGGTATTTTCTAAGAAAATTTTTATTTGATACTTTGTGAGGAGATAATAATGAATACTAAATTAGCTATTGAGATTTTAAGTGAGTCCCATAATGAAATCACGGCTTTTCTTGTGGGGTTAGGTTTGTTGGAAAATGAATCAGTTATGACTGAGTTAGAAGTGGAATTTGAAGCTGCTTTTACAATATTTTTAGATGAGTATGGGGAGTTAAAAAATAATTTTGTCATTGCATCTTCTGAGGTAGAAAGAGTTGAAGAAGATTTGATTTTTGCTAATGATTATCATCGTATTCAAGAAGAAAGATTACAAGGTTTATTAGCCAAACAAGATGCTTTAAATAGAGAGATTGAAATATTCGAGGAACAAAAAGAATCCATTGAGAATTTTTCGGATGAAGAAAAGTTAGTTATTGAGAGTAATATTGCTCAAATAGAGCAGGATATAGAAAATACAGAAACAGAATTAGAAGAACTTCGTCAAAATCCCAATACTAATAAGGAACTTATTGATGCTTTAGAGTCTGAATGGAATTCTCATATCTTAAGATATCAATTACAAAAAGATTTATTGTCTTTAAGTGATTTAGATTTAACGCAAAAATTAGACTTGGTTAAGTTACAAATTGAGCAGCAAAGGGAAGATTTAGGGACTTTAACACAAAAAATTATTGAGCAGGAAAGCATTGTCAATGATGCCAAGAATAATTTATCGAGTATACAAGCTAATTTAGAACAGTTAAATGCAACTGAAACTTCAGCAGAGACAGCATTAAATAAATTTGAGGTAGCTAATGGTTATTTGTTAGCCGAAGATGTTACGGACTTTTTAGACTGGAATATTAATGAAGCAAGTCCAGATGTGGTGAAGTTATGGCAACAAGTCTTAGCTGTGAAAGGAGAGGAAATTATTTCGGAAAGATTAACCTCTTTGACATCTCAAGAATCTTCAGAAGAAGCAGTAAATATTGCTTTGGAGCAGGATCGTAATGAAGATTATATTGTTTTAGGGGCAGAATTAGCCAAAGAAATAGGAAACTTATCAGAGATTTGGTTGGAAAATTTAGAAGAGTCTCATCAGTTAACGGTTAATGTGTGGAATTTATCTCAACAACGCACTGATGCAGTTAATGGATTAGAGACTTATATTGAGGATAATTTAGCTTCGCCTGAAGGGGAATATGTATTAGATAAAATTCAATTAGAAGAGGCGATCGCTCGTGAAGAAGCACAGGTTGAATATGCAGATGCTTTAACCTACTCTGTTGATAGTTTAGAAGATGCGATCGAAGTTTTAACTACTCAGCAACAACAAGTTGAGGTTTTGTCTAAAAAAATTGAGCATATTTCAATTTTAACCAATTTAGAAAATCAGTATGCAACATTAGGAAATCAAGCATCAAAGGAGTTGCGATTGGAATTAATTGAGATTTTAAATGAAGAATTAAATTTGAAGATTCAAGATTTTACCATTAAGATTAATTTAATAAATGAGCAACAAGAATTATGGTTAGAAAATGAATTGCAAGAATACATTAATCAGAAACAAAATCAAATAATTGATATTAAAAATCAACATTTAAGCTCTATTAATATCACTCAAACAAATTTAGCTTTTAGTTCCGAGCAATATGGTTTCAATGCACTGAATATAACTTCTGCGTATTTTGGTCGAGGATATGATCATCTACCTCGTTTCATGGCAGATGTAAACGGTGATGGAAGAGCTGATTTTGGTCGTTTTGAGGGTGGCGGTCATATTCCTATTTCTCTTTATTTTAACCTTGCAGGAGAAAATGGATTTATAGAGGAAATTTATCAATTATCTCCTGGTACTGATATTGGATATAATCATCTACCTCGTTTTATGTCTGATGTAAATGGGGATGGAAGGGCTGATTTTGGTCGTTTCGTTGGTGGTGGTAATGGTACTCCAATTCACCTCTCTTTTGTTTTAGCAGAAGAAA
Organism: Prochloraceae cyanobacterium PL24a_bin.78; assembly: GCA_028281945.1. Taxonomy (GTDB): domain Bacteria; phylum Cyanobacteriota; class Cyanobacteriia; order Cyanobacteriales; family JANQIW01; genus JANQIW01. The sequence continues at coordinate 6,319 of JANQIW010000018.1, read as the reverse complement.
ATGGTTTTAGTTCTCAAGAATATGGTTTCAATACTATAAAAGCAGGTTTTGATAAAGGATACGATCATCTACCTCGTTTTATGGCAGATGTAAATGGGGATGGAAGGGCTGATTTTGGTCGCTTCATTGGTGGTGGTAATGGCACTCCAATCCATCTATCTTTTAATTTAGCTGAATCAGCTGAAGATGAATTAGAACTCATACAACCTATTGAAGAACAAGCAATTTCTGATCTCCAAAATTTAAGAGTAGAAACCACATACTTAACCTTACAAGCTGAACAAAATCCTGATAAATTACAGCAATACTTAGAAGCTTTTCAAGCTAGTGATAAAACAGAAGCTACTGTCAATAACCTACGCAATCAATATTACCCCGCCTTATCAGAGGCAACCACCCTTTACAACCTGCAACAACAAATAAACGACGAACTCACTAACTCTCAACAAGAACTAGAAACCCTAAAAACTCTAATTTCTCAAAAACAAGCAAATGCAACCGCAGCCTTAAGTCAAGCTGACTGGTACGAAGATCAAGCTCAAATACACTGGGATTTAAGCCGTAAAGCAGGCCCTACTTGGAATGAATACCGTACTTCTAAAGGAAGTTGTGGGAGAACAGAAACCATTACAGTAACTCATGTAGATCACCATTGGATTATTTGGGATACCTATCAAAAACAAGCAACTAACCTCAGACAATATGCAGCTAATTTAGACGAAGAAATTATAGAAAATACTCATCAACAAGTTCTTAATGATCAACTGATCACTCAATGGATGGATGCCAACGAGGCAGCAGATGAAGCAGAGCTGACTCTAGATCAATTTATTGAACAACTAGAAATATTACAAGCACAACGAGAACTTCTCCCACAACAAGTTGCACAACTAGAAACTTTCTCTAATCTTCTCCCGGCCCTTCAAGAACAACTGGCGATCGCACAATTAGCAGCAAAAGAAGCCAAAGTGGCAACAGCAACTGAACTCGCTGAATATAAAACCAGTAGTCACGAGTATCAAACCGCTTTTAATGATGTTCTTTCAAAAAAAGCCTCCCTAGAGACTGAGACACAGAACTTACTACAACAAATAGCCAATACCCGCGCTTGGATACTCCAGCAATCCCTTTACCTTGATACTGAATTATCGGACACAATCAAGTTAAAGCAACAGTTACAAACCCAAATTGATGCGATAGCTATTCAAACTTCCACTGCTGAAACTGAAACTGAAATTGCCCAGCTACAACAATCAGTTGACCTCCTGATCAACAAACAAATTATCCTCACTTCCCAACAAGCAGCCTTGACTCAACAAAATACCCTTCTTGAGGCACAAACAACGGTAATTGAAACAGAATATCAACTATTACTAGCTACCATCGAGAGTCCTGACAATGACTATAGCAATCTAGAAGGGCAACTTTTAGAGGCACAAAATGCTCTCGAAGAAATCCAAACACTTGCCCAACAAGCTGAAGCTAGTAGTATTGCTTTAACCACTTCAATTGAGGATCTTCAAGGATTTCTCCAACTCCAGAATGACCAATATTTAGCCTCCATACAAACTCAACAGCAAATTCTTCAAGAATTGGTTGATGCCACCGAACTCCAAGAAAACTATACCTTACTGGCTACTGAAAAACAGTTAGAACTTAATAGCCTTGAAAGCCAATTACAAACCCGTCTGATTGAAGCAACAGAAGCAGGAAGTACAGAAGCTGCTTATCTTTTAGAAGTTGCTTCTGCTAACAACTTTGCTACCGCCGCCGAAATTTACTATGAAGACTATCGAGACTTAATGACAGATACGGGAGGTGGTTGTGCTGGAGGAATAGCCAGACCAGAAGATGGAGTTAAAGCTGACTATTATTACAATGAAATGCTTAGATATCAGGCTTTACAAGAGCAAGCACAACAACAAGCTGATCACTTTGCCCAAGTTAAAGAAGCTGCCCAAGATCAAATTGACTTGATTCAACAACAAACTGAGATCGCACAGGTTGAATTTCAAGACCTCCAAGCTAGTCTAAATACCACCCAAGAAAATATCGAAGATCTAGAACAACAATTGAATATTGCCGAACTTCGCATTGATGCCCTAGAATACCTAAGAAATTGGACAGAACAAACTTCTATCCAACTTTTACAGGTTGAGCAGTTAAACCTCGCTCAAGCCACATTAGAACAAGAATTCGCTCAACAACGTCAATTAGGTATTGATGAAACCATAACTGCTCAATTTGAGAAACAACAAGCTGGGATTGAACGAGATAGGGCGATCGCTGTGGCTAAACTGGAACAACTCAACCAATTACAAGCCGAAGATGTTCTACAACAAGCATTAAACGATCTCAGAAGCGACTTAGGATTACAACCCATTGAAGATATTATTCAAGAGGCAGAATATTTTGGTCAATTAGCAGGAATTTTAAGTGACTTAGAAAACTTACAAGCAGAAACTGAATTACCTGAAAATATCAGAACTATTTTGGCAGAAACCACTGCTGATATTGAAGATGCCTTACAAGGAAGAGAAGCAGCAACTATAGAAGAAAATCTTCTAAATAGTGCCAACGCTTTAATCACAGAAGCAAATCTTTTACAAACAGAAATTGCCACATTAGATGAAGAAGAAGTTAGATTATCAGCAATATTAGAACAGTCTGAAACAGACCTTCAAGGAGCAACAAAAGCCCTCTATGATGAGATTATCAATAATCAGGAATTAGGAGCAGAAACTGATGACATTAACCAAGATTATTTAGAAGTTTTATATCAAATTGGATATGCAGAGGGCGCAGTTGATTTATCCAGCACGTTAGCTCAACAATCTAAGGATATTCTCGATGAAATTATTGAAGGAAGAATAATTGAAAGAGAAGCCAGAAAGAAAGCCTTTATTAATGAATTATTTGGAACAATTACTTTAGTTCTCAGTGTAGCAGCAGCAGCTATAACAGCAGGAGCATCTTTAGCTGCTACAGCATTTGTTCAACCGACGATTAGTGTAACCTTAAGTTCAATTAGTGCAGGACTTAGCGCAGTTCAATCTGCCTATAATGGAGATTGGTCTGGTGCAATCTTTAATGCAGGAATAGCAGGATTAGGTTTTGCCCATGTGGGTGGTTTTGATTTACCTAGTGGGACTCAAATCCCCGGGGTTGAGGACTTTTTAGATGTTCAAAGAGTCGCTGAGGGTGCTTATTCTGCCTATCAAGCGGCTGAGTCTGGGGATAATATATCAGCATTATTAAATATATTTAGTGCTGCTTTACCTATAACTGGTTTGGAACAATATAACTATTTATCTCAAGCTGCACTTAGCATTCATGGTGGTGTTCAATTAGCAGAAGAAGGTGAGTGGTTAGCAGCAACTTCTAACTTTTTAAATGCAGCCTTTTCATTAGGTTCAGAATTAAATGGACAAGAAGGAAGTTTTAATATTGATTTAGGACTTTCACCTCAAATACTTAATATTATTAGCTTAATAGAGGTAGGAACAAATATTATAAATGGGATTAAAGGAATTACAGAAGACGGAAGTTTAGAAGGTTTGTTAAATGGAATTAAGACTGTTGCGGATGGTTTCACAACCTATTATAGTGAACAACAAACTATCGATCAATTAACTAATTTTAAACAAGAATTACTACTACAGAATATTTTACAACAACCAGATATAACTAATGAAGAAATACAAAATCTTGCCTCGAAATATGGGTTAGAAAATATTTTTGTAAGACAAGAAAAGAATGGTCAGGAACAAATTTATATCACGAGAGAATTTGAGCTAAATCAAAATAATCAGGGAGGTTTAATTACACGAGGAGAAATAGATCCTAATCAGGCTACTATATTAGTCACATTTGGTTGGCTCAATAATGTTAGTCCTGACTGGAATTTTGACGTTGCTGAACTTCTTGAATCGAAATATCCTAATCATAATATTATAATTGGCGATTGGTCTGAATTAGCTCAAGATATTAATTATTTTAGTGCAGCTTCAGATACTAAATTAGCTGGACAGGAAATAGCAAAACAACTTCACGAGCTACAAATTGATTTTAGTCAATTACAAATTATAGGTCATAGTTTAGGCGCACAAGTAGCAGGAGCAATTGGAGAATATGCCAAAGAAAATTATTATACTGAAGTTAGTACTATTATTGGATTAGATCCAGCAAGTCCTGGTTTTGAAAGAAATACACTTATTTTTTTACCATATTCATCTAATGAAAGGCGTTTAGATGATAGTGATGCCGACAATGTAATACTTGTTCGTAGTGATTATGAAGGACTTTTCCCTAGAGGATATACCAACCCTCTAGGAGATCTTGATATTAAAATTACAAGAGAAGTTTTAGATTTCTATATTAACTCAGATCCATCTCAGCAAAATCCATATTTAATTGATAATCCATCTGTTGGTCCAGATCATTCTGTAGCGTTTGAATTCCTAATAGATGCTCTCAATCAAGGTTTTTCTCTAGATAATCTCGATCAGTTTTTACAAGTAAGACAAGAACAACTTCCATCTGAACTTGATTATACAACGGATAAAAGTAATCATCTTAATAATCTCAGATCAATTCTTAACAGCGATGATATAACAGTAACTTATAATAATCCTCTACCATATTTCTTAAAATCATCAGAATATTCTTTAGGTTCTTATCAAATAGCTACTAATGATATAGTTCCTTTAGACCCAATTATTATTGATTTAGATGGTAATGGATTAGAATTATCAGATTTATCTACTTCTAGTATCTTCTTTGATATAGATGCTGATGGTTATGCTGAAAACACTGCATGGACAACAGACAGTATTCTAACCTTTGATCTCAACCAAGATGGAATCATTAACAATATTAGTGAAGTCTTTTCTGAATACTTTAATGATGGTTCTCCTAACTCTGGTTTAGACGCATTAGCAACCCTAGACAGCAACCAAAATGGTATTATTTCCGCCACAGACAGTCAATTTGATCAAATATTAGTATGGCTTGATATTAATCAAGATGGTATCAGCCAACCTGATGAACTGAAACCCCTAAGCGATCACGGTATCACTAGCATTAGCCTCAACGGGATCACCACTGAGACTATCCAAGAGGGAAATATCATCAAAAAACGTTCTATTTTCAACCGTAATGACGGAACCAGTGGGGAAATCTCAGATGTTGCTTTCCTTGTTACTCAAACTGGGTTTATAGTCAACCAAACCGACACAGGAATCGAAATACTTGCTGAAGATGACACCGCAGTTTCCCTTCTCATTCACGAACAAACAACCGACCTAACCCTCAACCTTGCTGACAGTAACCTACAAGTGGCCATCGGAAACATCGGAAATGATTTCCTCTACACCACTGCTAATAATAATGACGTATTCCTTTCTGGAGAAACTGGTAACGATACCCTAGTTGGAAGTGAAGGAGATGACTGGTTGTTAGGAGATGAAGGGGAAGATAACTTACAAGGTGGCGCAGGAGACGATTTATTGTATATCGATGCTCAAGATACCCTGATTGATGGTGGAGATGGAACGGACATTGCTATTGTCACCACTGCTGATGCTCTTACCCTGGATCTGGGAACTGCTAACTTAGAAATGGTTATTGGAAACAATGGTGATGATATCTTTACCCATTCTGATAACTATACTGTCATCATAGATGGAGGAGAAGGCAATGATCAACTTACAGGAGGCAATAATGATGATGTTCTTACAGGAGGAATAGGGGACGACTTGATTTATGGTAACGATGGAAACGATCGCTTGGAAGGTGGTGATGGCTTAGATATTCTCTATGGATCTCAAGGTAATGACTCACTTAATGGAGGAGAGGGGATTGATACTGCCATTTTTTATGGTATCGAGCATGATTTTAACATAATCTATGAGGGATCTAGCACGATCGTCATGGATCTCAACCCAACTGATGGTGATGAAGGAATCAACATATTGACAGGAATTGAAAATATTCAATTTGTAACAAATGATCAGGCTTTGCTATCATAGAATTTGACATGATTTTATTCCTCTTTAATAATTGTTTTTATGCAGGGTTACAAATTGCTAAATAAGATTGTTTCCAGAATTCCTTTTTCCTTCCATCTGGTTCAGTAACGAGAGAAGATAAATTCTTACTTTCAAGCCATTGTTTTATTTCTTTGGGTTTAATTGAGAGATTAGTTAATACACTTGAAATCTTTTCTTTAAAATCTTTAATAGTCATTTTCTCGAATAACCTTTTTCTCATCTCTTTTTTCTTTTCAGTAGCGAATAAGTAGATGGCGAGTTTCTTGCAT
>JANQIW010000015.1 GCA_028281945.1 Prochloraceae cyanobacterium PL24a_bin.78 | reverse complement strand
ATCAAGGTATTCTCAATAAGCCATAGAAACGAATAGTGCACTCAATCCTTGAAACTATTGCCTTGTAAGGCTTTTAAGCGGATTGTCACCCTTTCAGGTAATGAGCTTGTGACCCTTCAAGGACATCAAAGAGAAGTTACAGATGTAAAAATAAGCAGAGATAATTCCTTTATTGTTAGTGGTTCAAGAGATAGAATGGCAATAATTTGGGACTTCTTAGGAAATAAGCTTTCTACTCTCCAAGGTCATCGAGACTTTGTGAAGGATGTGAAAATAAGCAGAGATAATTCCTTTATTGTTAGTGGTTCAAGAGATGGAACGGCAATAATCTGGGAAAACAGACAATAAATTGAGAAAAATCTAGAAAATTAAAATAGGAAAAAAATACTCATGGGAATCAATGATTCTGAAATTTTATATTACTGGATTGATCCAAAAACTACCACTAGGCTAAGCATTCCAAGAGTTAATGTCACTGACGAACAAGCCATCGACTTAGAGTATATTTCATCGATTTTCTCCTTTGGAAAGAAATTTAATTATACTGTCTTTTGGACTTGTGCAAGAGATCTAATAATTAACTATTGAAATTTTAAAAATATAATAATAAAGGCTCAGTAGTAACCTTTTTATTTTGCTTTAAATAATCCAATTCATCTTGTAAATCTAATTTAATTCCTCTCCAAATATCAGAATTCAAAACTTGTTTTGCTAAGGCTTTTCCTAATCTTTTTCCTGCTTCTATATCACTGGGAAAATGAACTCCACAAATAACTCTGGAATAACCAAAATATGCTCCTACTTTTTTAATTCTTGCCTCAGATTCTGGAAATAAATCTGCCAATAATTCAGAAAGAAAAATCCCAATGGTAGAGTGCCCACTAGGATAAGAATAACTACTTTCAGGAGGCAAACAAGCTTGAATATCTTCATATGCTAGATAAGGGCGCAGACGCTTAAATTTATCTTTGTAATCAGAAGTTACGGCAAAAGCTTCTGTTAGTAATTGTCCTAAAATTGCATTTAATTTAGGAGCATTCCTTTGGGAAATATTAATACCAATAGCCTTATTAAAAATAGTATTTTCAATAGATAAAAAATGCCAACTTAATTCAATATCTTCAGGAGTTCTAGTTTCTTGTTCCCATTTTAATATAAAAAGATCTTTTGTTAATGTTTCTGAATTTAATTCAGGTGGATTGCCTACAATAGAATCTAAATTATCTGTGTTAAAATTCCATTCAAAGGCTAAAGCAGCATCAATCCACACACATTGTAATCCTATCCATAAGCCTATTCCTATTGAGATGAAACTCAACCAATTATTTCTAGATTTGTTCATTATTTTTGCGACAATATTTTTTTGAGAATTAATCCTAATTTTTATTAATAATATCATCCATTTTGATTTAATCTTTAAATGATTTGAAGTTAATTTACAATCTTGCTTGAAACTGATTAATCATATCTACTAAAATTTTTTAGTAAAATTGCTCATCGATTTTTCTATATAAATCCTCAAGCATTAAAGAATTATCCAAAATCACATCGCTATTTTGAATTTTAAATTGAACAGGTAGTTGACTATTGATTCTAGCTTTTGCCTGAGTTTTAGTTAGTTTATCCCTAGTTATTAAACGATTAATTTGTTTTTCTATCTCACAATAAACTAGCCAAATTTCTGTTACTAAATCTGTCATTTTTGCTTCAAATAATAAAGGAATTACTAGGACAATAATAGTGTCTTGAAGTTGTTCAATTTCTGTTTCAAAACGATGACGCACATAGGGATGTATCAGAGATTCCAACCAAGTTTTTTCTTGGGAATTATTAAAAATAATTTCCCCTAAAGCTTTACGATTTAAACTGCCATCTTTTTGAAGAATGGAATTACCATATCGATTAGATATGGCCAAAATTATAGAAGAATTTGGTAAAACTGCTTCTCTAGCATAGATATCTGCATCTAAAATAGTTAGTTGATACTTTTGATGAAGATAATTAGAAACTGTACTTTTTCCTGTAGCGATGCCGCCTGTTAAACCAATTAAACGTTTATTAGATTTGAACATAGATTTATTGATTATTTCTTATTAAAATATTAATTAAAATTTATCAAATAAGTGTTTAAATAATGTGAGTATTTAGTGTATTGGCAAAGTAACCCTAACTTGTTATAATGGACAATTATAAACTATATTAAAATCTAAATGGATAAGATTCACTGTCCAAAATGTAATGGCAAATTAAGACAACTAACCTATCAAAAAATAAAAATCTATCGCTGTACTAGTTGCTATGGAATTTGGTTAGATGCTCTAGAAGCAGAAAAATTAAAAGAACTTAAAGGATCTGAAAATTTAGATATTGGTAATCCAGAAACTGGAGATGGGTCTAATAATTTAGAAGATGATATTATTTGTCCTACTTGTAATGTTAAAATGAATACGATTTTAGATATCGATCGACATAGTATTTGGTATGAAAAATGTCCAAAATGTGATGGAATTTGGTTTGATGCAGGGGAATTTAAAAAGTTTAAAGAAAATTTTCAACGTAGTACTCTTTTAAATAGAGCAAAAAAAGTATTTCGACAATAAAATTGAATATCAAACTCTTAAATAATATTAATTAAAATATATATAACATAATTTATTGCTAAAGTTAAAAATTAAAATTATAAAAACTTCAATTAGGTTTACAATTAAAATTTCCTTGCATTAATAGAGAGTTTAATAGTATAATAATAAATTGTGTCGAATTTGAAAATCTATCAATGCCCAAATTAAAAACAAGAAGAGCAGCAGCAAAAAGGTTTCGCCCAACGGGAAGTGGAAAAAAAATTTTCCGTCGTAAAGCTTTTAAAAACCATTTGTTGATGCACAAAAGCTCAGAGCAAAAGCGTCGCCGTTTGGACAATATTGCTTTAGTTCATGAGTCAGATGCAGAAAATGTTCGTTTAATGATGCCATATATGTAAATGGTAATTTTGGAATTTTAATCAGGTAGTAAGTCAAAAGTAAAATTAATTAAGAATTATGACAAGAGTAAAACGCGGGAATGTAGCCCGTAAACGTAGGAAAAAAATCTTAAAATTAGCAAAAGGTTTTAGAGGATCTCATTCTAAATTGTTCCGAACAGCTAATCAGCAAGTGATGAAAGCTCTACGGAATTCTTATCGCGATCGTAAGAAGAAAAAGAGAGATTTTCGTCGTCTTTGGATTGTGCGGATTAATGCAGCAGCGAGAAATCATGATCTTAGCTATTCTCAGCTAATGGGAAAACTCAAGAAAGCTAATATCGGATTAAATCGGAAAATGTTAGCACAAATAGCAATGACAGATCCTGAAGCTTTTACTAAAGTTATAGAAATGGTGAATTAAATCGAGAATAATTATTATGGAATTATAGCAAAAGTGCAATTATTCAATCTTTTAGATCTTGTTAGGTTCAATTTTGAGTGCTTAAGCTATAACTATCTATTATGATAATTCAGAGAAAAAATGAGGAAAAATTGCCATTAGAGAAATGGGTAGTAAAATTAAATCAATACTACCCCGGTAATATCGTTTTTCGCGTAATTGTGATAGACATTGAAAAGAGAATGGGGAGAATGGGAGAGTGGTTTTTTGAGAATGATTTATGGTGATGATGGGAATGGGGAGAATGGGAGGAATGGGAGGAATGGGGAGAATTTAATACATATTCTTTACTTCTTGCTTCTTACTTTTTACTTTATCAAGGAATGGGGGAATAATTTATGGTAAATTATCCTAGATTTAGGATGTTTAGACTCTATCATTATTTTTTTAAATTGATATAATATTGCTTGATATGAATAATGAAAAATAAAATATTTAGCCTGAGTTTGTCAATTATTGTAGCTGCTATATCTGTACTAAGTTACTCCAGTACAATGACTCAAACAATGGCGGCAGAGTGGGAGGAAATTCAAAAGCGGGGAAAATTGATTGTTGGGGTAAAAGATAATTTACGCCCCCTTGGTTTTAGAGACTCTGAAGGTAATTTACAAGGATTAGAAATTGATATAGCAAAACGAATAGCCGCAGAATTATTAGGTGATTCATCGGCAATTGAATTAGTGCCTGTAACTAATCAAGAGCGTCTGAGAGTGGTAATTGAAGATCGAGTAGATATTGCCATTGCCAGAGTAACATCAACTCCTTCTCGCGCTCGTGTAGTTGAATTTAGCCCTTATTATTATTTAGATGGCACCAGTATTGTTACTAAATCAGCAAATCTAAAATCTTTGGCAAATCTTGAGGGCAAAAAAATTGCTGTTCTGAATGGTTCTACTACTACTTTTACCATACAATATGAAGTATCAAATGTAGAAATAATTAGGGTAAATTCTTATCAAGAAGCTCTTGAGGTTTTAGAATCAGGAATGGCAGATGCTTTTGCTGCCGATGGTAGTATTTTGACAGGTTGGGTGCAAGAATATCCCCAATATCGCTTATTGCCAGAAACTTTATCCATCGAAGCTTTATGTATTGTGATGCCTAGAGGTTTACAGTATTTAGAATTGCGCGATCGTGTTAGAGAATTAATTAAAAGTTGGCAATCTAGCGGTTGGTTGCAAGAAAGGGCATCTTATTGGGGATTGCCATAAGACAACCATAAAAAACAAGAGTTATTAATTATAATTGAGCAATTGGTAATCGATATGGATAATAGTATGTTACCTGTAGTTTATCTTTCTACTTTGTTAATTTTGTTGGCAGGAATTGCAGTATTTTTAGGGCAACAAATTTTTAAAACACAGAAAGTGGAAAGAACTTTTTCAAAACTACAAAAAAAACTCCAACAGGAAAAAGGAACCTCTAGAGAATATTATGAATTAGGTAGTATTTATTTAGAAAAAAAATTATTTGTTCAGTCTATTAATCTATTTCAAAAAGCTTTAAAAGCAGAAAAAAATCTAGACCCAGAAAATGGCGCATTGATTTATAATGCTTTAGGATATTCCTATTTTGCTCAAGAACAATTAGATTTGGCAATTCGTAATTATAAAGAGGCTTTAAAATTATATCCTGAATATCCTGTGGCTTTAAACAATTTGGGTAATGCTTATGAGAAGAAACAGTTAACATCTCAAGCTTTAGAAATGTATGAACAAACTCTCAAATTTGAGCCTAATAATAAAATAGCTAAACGTCGGGCTGAATCTCTACGAAAACGATTAGTAAGTTCAACTAAATCTTAACTTAGATCATTATTAGGTATGTTAACCATATTAGGTATGCTTGGGAAGATTATTAAAGATAGAGGATTTTGTCCAGTCTATCTTTATTTTTTTTGTTTTTCTAGAAATTTGGTAAAAATTAAAAACAATGTTAAATATTGTAAAGTATAATTAGAAGCAAGAATAGATACAAATAGATAAAAATAAACAGTAAGTATAAATGCGAGTAGCAATCGCCGGAGCAGGATTAGCAGGATTGGCCTGTGCCAAATACCTAGTAGATAAAGGACATACACCAATTGTTCTCGAACGCCGAGATGTACTTGGCGGAAAAATAGCGGCATGGAAAGATGCTGATGGAGATTGGTATGAAACAGGGTTGCATATCTTTTTTGGGGCATATCCCAATATGTTGCAACTATTTAAAGAATTAAAGATCGAAGATCGGCTGCAATGGAAACAACACTCCATGATTTTCAATCAGCCAGAAAAACCAGGGACTTATTCTCGATTTGATTTTCCAGATATACCCGCACCTTGGAATGGTTTAGTAGCGATCCTCAGAAATAATGATATGTTGACATGGATGGAGAAAATTCGCTTTGGAATTGGTTTGATTCCAGCCATTATTAAAGGGCAAAAATATGTGGAGGAAATGGATCAATATTCTTGGTCCCAATGGATGAAAAAACAGAACATTCCGCCAAGAATTGAAAAAGAAGTATTTATTGCCATGTCAAAAGCTTTGAATTTTATCAATCCTGATGAAATTTCAGCGACGATTTTATTAACTGCCTTAAACCGTTTTCTTCAAGAAAAAAATGGTTCAAAAATGGCTTTTTTGGATGGATCCCCAACGGAAAGACTCTGCCAACCTTTACAGGATTATATTGTTTCTAATGGGGGAGAAGTGAGATTAAATGCTCCTCTTAAGGAAATATTATTAAAAGATGATCAGAGTGTAGATGGATTTTTAATTAGAGGTTTAGATGGGCAAGAGGATGAAGTTTTAAAGGCTGATATTTATTTATCTGCTATGCCAGTGGATCCCCTCAAAGTTCTTTTACCTAAATCTTGGCAAGAGTTAGATTACTTTAAAAAACTTGACGGTTTAGTTGGGGTTCCTGTGGTAAATCTACATCTATGGTTCGACCGCAAACTCACAGATATCGATCATTTATTATTTTCTCGATCGCCCTTATTAAGTGTTTATGCCGATATGAGCAATACCTGTCGGGAGTATTTTAATAAAGATCGTTCAATGTTAGAATTAGTCCTCGCACCAGCAAAAGATTGGATAAGTAAGCCAGATTCTGAAATAATTGAAGCAACCATGGAAGAGTTGAAAAAACTTTTTCCTCAGCATTTTGAAGGGGATAACCCGACTCAATTGCTTAAATATCACGTGGTTAAAACTCCTAGATCGGTATATAAAGCAACACCTGGAAGACAAGCTTGTCGGCCTGAACAAAAAACTCCTATTTCTAATTTCTATTTAGCAGGGGATTATACCATGCAACAATATTTAGGAAGTATGGAAGGTGCTGTGCTTTCTGGGAAGTTAGCTGCTGATGTCATTGCCAAAGATTACTCTGAAGGGAAAAACCTTACCTCTGTAGAAAACCAAGAGACTCCAACTCCTGTTTAAAGAATTAAATCAAAATGGAGTTGCTTGATTGAACCCTTTACTTGAGACAATCATAAATGATTAAATCTTTAATGTTTGCATCTTTTAAACAGACAATCATATAGAAGAAAATTTTACAGCCTGAGTGAATGCTGCTATTGTCGAAAAAATTTCAACCACAACAACCGTTAGTTTCTGTTGAAGAAGCTTATGAATACTGTCGCCAGATTACTGCTAAATACTCGAAAACTTTTTATATGGGCACTTCTTTGATGCCTAAAGAAAAGCGTCGGGCAATCTGGGCGATTTATGTTTGGTGTCGGCGCACCGATGAATTGGTAGATGGGCCTGGGGCTAAATTTACTACCCCAGAAACTCTTGATCTTTGGGAAAAAAATCTTGAATCTATTTTCGCCGGCCATCCAATAGATAATCCTGATGTGGCTTTGGTTGATACCCTTAGCCGTTTTCCTATGGATATTCAACCTTTTAGAGATATGATCGCCGGACAACGGATGGATTTATACCGCAGTCGCTATGAAACTTTTGAAGATTTAAAGCTTTATTGTTATCGTGTTGCTGGCACTGTTGGTTTGATGTCTTCTGCTATCTTAGGTGTCGATCGTAGTTATGGGAATGCTCCTTGGTATAAATATTCTGAGGATTATCTTCCTAAAAATGAAGCTATTGCTTTGGGACTTGCTAATCAATTGACGAATATTCTTCGAGATGTAGGAGAAGATGCCCGTCGAGGTAGAATTTATCTGCCTATAGAAGATTTACAACGTTTTAATTATACTGAAGATGATTTATTTAATGGTGTAATTGACGATCGTTGGCGTGCTCTCATGGCTTTTCAAATAAAACGTGCTCGAAAATATTATCATGATGCTGAAAGTGGTATTCGTGCCCTTAATCGTGATTCTCGGTGGCCTGTTTGGGCTGCTTTAATGATATATCAAGGTATTCTTGATGTGATTGAGCGGAATCAGTATGATGTTTTTAATCGAAGAGCTTTTGTTCCTAAAAGTGAGAAAGTTTTATATTTACCAGTTGCTTGGTTGAGAGCACAAGTTCTCTAAGGAGTATTACTCTTCTTGAAACCTATTTTTTGATAAATATAGAATTTATTGCAAGGAAATATACTATAAAAAGTATATAGCTAAATTGAATCTATAGCAAAGTATTGTTTGTGTTGAGATAATTTAAACTATAAAATCCGACCAAAATCTACAATCTATTTTTGTTAATTGCTATAGCTTCTATCTTTTATCTTTATTTTTACTTCTTTTTTGATTTGATTAATCTCTTGATCTCTATATCTTGTATAAGAAAGAGTGGATTTTATATGGGATTTGCTAAATAATAAGTAATGCTAAATACGGTTATGAAACAAGCTTTATTGGTGAGGTGGAATAGGCTTATACCAATTTGTCTATTGTAATCATAGAGTTAAAGTAATCCTATATCTTTGATAATTCTCCAAAAATTCACCTTCCTTGTCTCCCAAGTCTTTTTTAAAGGATGTCTACCAAGAATTAGGGAAAAATGATATTAGGCATCGGCTAACACCAAGGGAATATTTGTTAAGGCAAAGGCTACGCCAAGGGAAAGATTGAGAAAAAGTAGAAGATAAAAAAATTTTTGAATAAGTTAATGAGAGAAAATCGAATTTGGTATAATTAAAAAAAAATAATAAAACTTTTCTCTGTTAGCTATAATTAATGATTAATTTTTAGTGTATATATAGATTTAATTTAATTTTTATAAATATTTTTTTATTTTTTTTGATATAAATTATATTTTTAAGATTATAAGCTTAAGACAATATGTGAATTTTTAAGACAATATTTTTTTATCTAACTATGCAATCATCTAAACAACCCTCTTTGGAAATAACAACTTCTCGTCAATTTACTTCTTGGCTACATGAGCAAAAAATTAGTTTGGCTTTTAGCACTTATCAAGCAGGTAAGTTATTTTTCATAGGATTACAATCTAATGGGAAACTTTCGGTTTTTGAGAGAACTTTTGAAAGATGTATGGGGCTATGTGTTTATGAAAATTCTTTTTATATGAGTAGTTTATATCAGTTATGGCGTTTTGAAAATGCTTTACAACCAAAACAAGTTCACAATGATTATGATTGTCTTTATGTTCCACAAGTGGGTTATATTACGGGAGATTTGGATATTCATGATTTAGTAATGGGGAAATTGCCTACGAAAACTGATCCACAAGAATCTATTTTTGAGCAACCAAAGCCTTTATCTCCTATATTTATTAATACTCTTTTTAGTTGTATTGCTACTATTAGTGAGACTCATAGCTTTATTCCTCTGTGGAAACCTCCTTTTATTTCCCGACTTGCTGCTGAAGATAGATGCCATTTAAATGGTTTGGCATTGGTGGAAAACCAAGCTAGATATGTTACTGCTGTTAGTCAAAGCGATGTGGGTGAAGGGTGGCGAGATATGCGACATGATGGTGGTTGTGTGATTGATGTGGCAAATGATGAGGTAATCACCACTGGATTATCTATGCCTCATTCTCCTCGTTGGTATCGGGGTAAGCTTTGGTTGCTAAATTCTGGTACCGGTGAGTTTGGTTATGTTAATCTTAATGATGGTAGTTTTGAGGGTATTGCTTTTTGCCCAGGATATTTACGTGGTTTTGCTTTGTCGGGTAATTTTGCCATTGTGGGTGTTTCTAAACCTAGAAATAATAAGACTTTTTCTGGGTTAAAGTTGGATGAGAATTTAATGGCTAAGAATGCTTCTGCGCGTTGTGGTTTATTGGTGATTGATTTACGTAGTGGTGATATTGTTCATTCTTTAAGAATTGAAGGGGTTATTGAAGAATTGTATGATGTTGTTGTTATTCCAAAAATCCGTCGCCCTATGGCTATTGGTTTTAAAACTGATGAAATTCGTCGGGTTATTACTATTGGGGAATGATTTATTAAGTGAGTAATTGATAAGTTTTGATTTAAGTAATGGTTAATGGGTAATAGACTCATAGAGATGGAGAATAGGGTGGAATGGGAGATGGGGAGAGTGTTTCTGGAGACAAGGGAGAATTTAGTGAATCCGTATTACTTATTACTTATTACTTATTACTTATTACTTAAATCTTGGATGGGGAGATGGGGAGATGGGGAGAGTGTTTCTGGAGACAAGGGAGAATTTAGTGAATCCGTATTACTTATTACTTATTACTTAAATCTTGGATGGGGAGATGGGGAAGATTGGGGAGATGGGATTGATAGGTAAAAAGTAGAGAAGATAAATTTTGGTTAATTATTCTAGATTTAGGATTTTTAAACTCTATCTTTATTGTTAACTCTATCTTTATTGTTGAAAATTCCTATCATACTCAATCCGGTTTACATACCCTCTTGATTAAAAATGGTTGAATTCTCTGTATATAATGAATTTCATACATTTAAGGTTTGTGGTTTTTTTAAACAAAATTTAGTATTAGAGAAAAATTTATCAACATAGTTTCAATTGTGGATTAAATATATATAGTTAATTATTAATTAATTTATTTGCTTATAATAGATAATTTTTTTAGATTTTTCAAACCAGATATTTTTCTCTGTTTTAGGAATTTTTTGAAATATAAAATCAATTCTTTTAACTTTGTCATGAGTATTGAGTATTAGAAAATCGGAATTAGAAAACACATTATAATTTATCAAATCAAAAAAATTTAGCTGATATTATGATTCTAAACCACTAAATCAGCCTTATTTTATTATCTACATATTTTTTACAAAGCCAAATTAATGCTTTATTAGAAATATTATCTACAATTATTGATTTAAAAATTAGATTACAGAATTTAATCTTTAGCCAAAGTAAGAAGGTTCGTTACCTGGTTTCCATTTGATATTACAACCAATACTAGGTTTTTGATCTGGATTTATTTCTTTTCCTGCTAATACCATATCGATCGCATTTCGTAAATCTTTTCCTGTTACTGGTTTATCATTACCGGGGCGGGAATCATCCAACTGCCCTCTATAAACTAATTCTTGTTTGGCATCGAATAGGAAAAAATCTGGAGTGCAAGCGGCTGTATATGCTTTTGCTACTTCTTGTGTTTCGTCATAGCAGTAAGGAAAGGTAAATCCTAATTCTAATGCCATTGCTTTAAGGTTATCTGGAGCATCATCTGGATGAGTTTCTATATTGTTGGCACTTATTGCTAAAATTCCTAAGTTAGTATTTTCATAGTCTTTGCCAATTTTCGCTAATTCTTTTTCGATGTGTTTAACAAAAGGGCAATGTTGACAGATAAACATGATGAGTAATCCTTGTTTGCCTGCAAATGTGTCTAAGGAAATTGTTTTACTTGATACTACCTCTGGTAGTTGAAAATTAGGGGCTTTTATGCCTAGGGGTAACATTGTGGATGCTGTTTTTACCATTTTTCTTGATTATTGAATTTCTAGTATTTTTGCTATTTTTGTTACTATTCTATTTTAGAATAAATTGGCGATGACTTTTTTGAGTTTGAATTTACTTTTTTCTTGGTGTTATAAGTTACTTTATTTCAGGAAAGAATAAATGGTGACTTTAAGAGTTTAATTTTCAATATTTTTGTTAATTTTTTTGAGTATTTTCTATTGATTATGAAGAATTTTGATGTGGTAATAATTGGGGCGGGGCCTGCGGGGTGTCAATGTGCTAGATTGTTAGTGTATTCTGGGTATAAAGTGTTGTTGGTTGAGCAACATTTTAACTTTGAAGAAAATAATTTTTCTAGTGCGGCTACTCCTTATGAAACTTTCTCTCGGTTTGATTTACCAACAGAAGTAGTGGCTAGTTTTTGGCAAAATATTGTAATTGTTAGTAGCAAGGTTAAACGGTGTTGGGAGTCTCAGGAAGTATTGGGTGGAGTTTTTGATTTTGCTAAATTAAGGGCATGGATTGCTAATGAGGTTAAAAATAATGGTGGTGATATCTGGATGGGTTTTCGCTATTTACGATACTCTCAAGAGAATGGCAAAACTTTGGTTTTTCTCAAAGAAAGAGGGAAAGATATTATTACTATTAGTACTAAAATTTTGGTGGATGCTACTGGTTTTTCTCGAAGTGTAATTTACCCCAAAAAATGCGATCGTCCTAATTTTTTAAAAGGTACGGGGATTGAATATTTAATCGAATTACCATCAGAAATTTATCAAAAATATGCTAATACTTTGACGTTTTTTCTTGGTTATAAATGGATGCCTAAAGGTTATTCTTGGATATTTCCAATGGATAATAATATGCTTAAGGTTGGGGCGGCTGAAATTAATGAGAAGCATCAGTTTATTGAGGAGATTAAGCCTTTAAAATTCTATATAAATTTGCTTTTGAAAGACTATATGGCTATTAAAGATTACAAGTTAATTGATACTCATGGTTCCATTTTGGAGTATTCTATGGGGTTACAAGATATCTATTATCGAGATAATGTTATTGCTATTGGGGATGCTGTTTCTACTGTTAATTTTTTGGGTGGTGAGGGGATTCGCCATGCTATGGAAGGTGCCGAAATTTCTGTTAGATATATTCAGGATTTTTTGCAGGGGAAAAGCTCTAGTTTTTACTCTTATCAGGTTGCTATGCAAAGGCGTTTTGCTTCTAAGTGGAATTTTTCGGAAAAGGTTAGCAAAAAGGTTTATTTGGAATACAGTGATTCTCAGATTGACCGAGGAGTTCGTTTATTACAAAATACTAATTTTAATGATTTAATTGACATACTTTTTTATTATAAATTCGATAAGTTTTCTAAGGGGATAGGAAAATATTTATTAGCTAAGATAAAATATTGGTGGAATAAATTTAAATTGATTATAAAAACTTGAGATGGAGATAAAAGGATTGCCTTAATTTTAATTTTTTTCTTGTTTTTGTTGGGAATATAGTTTTAGTTTCTTGTTAAGTTTTTTGAGTTAACTTGATATTATGTCTCGAAGATAAGATTTAAGGTAGTAATTATCAATAGTGAAAAGCTAGTTGAATGATACGGAGAGGTTATGCCAATTTTTCTTGATTTTTTATTAAGGAAGTTTAGTTTTTATAAAAAGAAAAGTTAGAAAAAGTATTAGCAAAAAAATAATTTCAATTAAGCAAGTTTAATCCTATAACCTTATAATTGGCTTTTTCCTTTTTTGGTGTAATAATTAATCAGGAATACAAAACTATATTTATTTTTATTTTTTAAAAAATAGATAT
>JANQIW010000080.1 GCA_028281945.1 Prochloraceae cyanobacterium PL24a_bin.78 | reverse complement strand
GGTAAGCAAAATTAAATAGAAAATGGGTAATCTTACATTTCTCTCTTTAGCAATTGATTTTAAATTTCTATTTTAAAAATTTTTTCACCTACCTACTTAAGATGAAGAAAAATCGGAAAAATCAATCCTGCCTCTAAAACTTCTCAATTTTAGTCACAGCAAGAGAAATATCGATTCACGGGTTTACGTTAATTAGGGAGACTTTACTTCTCTTTAAAAATAACTAACTACTAATAGAATGGGTTGAAAAAATAGAAAATATTGATATTTCTAAAACTGTTACAAAAAAAGGTAATTACTGATAGTTTAGAGAAGAGAGCATTTTTTATGGTATTGTATTAAGTAAAATAGGCTATTTATGTATAAATTTAAATAAGTAATGAAAATACAAGGTTTTTAAGGCTTCAATTAAGATTTAACTCCTGAGATAGCTTGATTTAATTAAGAAAAATAAGGCAAATCAACTTTACTGGATAATCAACTCAATCCTAGACAGAGTAAGAGAAATATCGATTTCTACCGATTGTGTTATCTAGAGAGACTCTCCTTAGTTTTCAAAATTATTGTTAATAGAATGCTTTGAAAAAATAAAGAGTATTGTTATTTCTAAAAATACAATGTAACAAGGTAATTACTGATAATTTAGATAATTTTTATTATTTTTCTAAAATTTTATGGTTATGGTAAATTATCTATTGTAATTCTAGACTTCAAAAGTAATAAACCTGATATTAGCCTATATAAAAAAGTTTTCAATCCTAATCAGGGGAAAAAGATTGATATTATACTTACCGTTACAAAGAGATAGTAAATGATTAGAAAAATAGAAAAAATAGAGTTTTCTAAAAGAATAAAAGGTATTTGTATTAAAATCTATAAGTAGATCGATCGAACAACAATCAATAACCAATAATAATTAACCAATAATAAGTAATTAATAACAATTAATGGAAAAAATAAACACAGATATTTTAATAATAGGAGGAGGCACCGGAGGCACAGCAGCAGGGATTCAAGCCGCGCGTCGAGGTATAAATACAACCATTGTTAGTGAATTTTCTTGGCTAGGAGGAATGTTAACTACGGCAGGAGTTTCCGCACCGGATGGCAATGAATTAAAATCATTTCAAACAGGAATATGGGGTGATTTTTTACAAGAAATTCAACAAAAATATCTAGGAAATTTAAACTTTTCTTGGGTAAGTATGTTTAGTTTTAATCCTCAAGTAGCAGCCAATATTTTTCATGATTGGGTAAGAGAATTACCAAATTTAAGATGGATTCAAGGGCAAATTCCCTTAGAAATATTGAAGAATAATAATCGAATTTCCGAGGTAAGATTTGCCGATTATACTATCAAAGCAAAAATAATTATTGATGCTACTGAATTAGGAGATATTCTAGCTTTAGCTGACATTCCCCATCGTTGGGGTTGGGAATTACAAAGTGAATTTCAAGAAATCAGCGCTCCTCTAAGTGAAAATGAATTAACCACTAAATATCCTTTGCAATCTCCTACTTGGGTGTTTCTCCTAGAAGATTATGGAGAGTCGAATCTTGCCTCGGAAATTCCTCCTCCACCCAATTACAATTCACAGAATTACCATAATGCTTGGCAGGGTTATGGAGTAGATAAATTCTTGAATTATGGGCGTTTGCCTGGGAATTTGTTTATGATTAATTGGCCTAAAAATGGTAACGATTATGGTTATCAAGTAGAAAGATTACTACAAACAAACCATAAAAAGGAAGAGTTTCTTCAAGAAGCTTTCTGGTATTCTCAAGGTTTTGCTCATTTTATCCAGCAAAATTTAGGAAGAAGATACGGTTTAACTGATAAAGTTTTTCCCCATATTTTCCCTAATCCTCTCGGAGGTGGTTTTGCGTTTCATCCTTACTACCGTGAAAGTAGACGTTTAAAGGGATTTGAAATTATTACTGAAAATGATATTTTACCTGTATCAAAAGGATATGTTGCCAAATTATCTATGACAAAAGAAGGTAATGTTAGTAGCATAGCCATAGGAAACTATCCAAATGATCATCATTATGCAGGTATTGACTATTCACTTCAATTAAAATCTATTCCTTGGGGTGGACGAATGGTAGGCACTCCGTTTACAATACCTTATGGTAGTATGATTACCCCTGCTGTTGAAAATTTATTAGTTTGTGAAAAGAATATTTCTGTTTCTCATATTGCAAATGGTTGCACTAGGTTACAACCAATAGTTATGAATCTTGGCCAAGCTGCTGGTATGGCTGCTGCCCTTTCTATAGAATTAAATTGTCAACCTTTTCAATTATCAATTGATACTATTCAAGATGCTTTATTAACGGATAAATTTGCCCCGGCGGCTATTATTCCTTTGTTTAATTTATCTCCTAATCATCCTCAATGGTTATCTTGGCAAAGGCATTATTTAGAGAATCCTGAGGATTATCCTCTTGATGGTAATTGCCCAATTGATAGAGTTTCTTTTACTAAGAATACTACTAATATTTCTGATAGTATTTCTGATAGTATTTCTGATAGTATTTCTGATGATATTTCTAATAAATTTTATCAAGGTATTTTTTTTAAGGAGGATTCTCGATATACTATCCAATTAACTCAACCCATAGATAAAGTAAATCAATCTTGGGCTTTAGTTACTTTGAAAGGAGAAGTGAATCAATTATTTCAAACTATTAATTCTGGGGTTTTATTATCTATTTGGGGAAGTTGTAATTTTTCAGGTGGATGGTTGGTTGTTGAATCTTTGGAAGTTATTAATAGTTGAATTCTCTTCAATTTATCAAATCATTTCTTAATTCAATAATATCAAGAAAGTCTTTAATAGTGATAAAGTTGAAAAATACTAAATCGAGGATAATTAAAAACAATTTATTTTCCCTACTCTTTCCTCTGAAATACTAGTTGATTATCTTCCCCATTCTTCCCTATCTAATATCAATTTTCTAAAATAATAATAGAGTTAAAATTGCCTAATTTTAGGATAATTAAAAAGAACTTTTTTCCTTAATATCATTATCAAAATATACTTCTATATCATTATCAAAATATACTTCCCATTCTCCCCATTCCTCCCATTCTCCCCATTCTCCCCATTCTCCTTTCAATGTCTATCACAATTACGCGAAAAACCATATTATCTTCCCCATCTAATACTAAATCCTGTTAAAAAAAACCACAAACCTAAAATTTATGAAATCCATTCTATACAGAGAATCCAGCCTGGTTTAATAAAGGGGATATGTAAACTGGATTTGGGATAATATCAACTTCGTTTAATTACTGATAATTAAAGAATATGAGGAATACGATAAATATTTAACAAGATTAACTGAATTTGGAAACAATCTTATCCTTTCACTTTTTACTTTTTACTTGATATAACACCAATATCTATCATCCTTTAGGAAAACTGATATAATGCCAAATACTCTGTAATTAAATCTTCTTCTAAACTAATACTAATACTAAATTCTTCTCCAGCTTCAGCCCAAAATTTATACTGAATTAAATTGTCAGCATTCCTAGTAGTTATTTCCTCAAATACCTCCCCATTGCTATCTAAAATTTTGAGATTAATATTAATAGGTAAAGTTTCACTATCTTTAGGGTATAAGCGTAGAAAAATACTGGTAGTAACATCAGATTTAGGCAATAAAGCAATCACTAAAAACAAATTATGATTCCCTAATTTCATTTCTTTGCCTCGCCAAATTCCAGCAGCAGAATTTGATGAATCTAATAATAATAAACTCTCCGCTGCTATCCAACGGGTTTCTTCATCTTGACTATTTTTTATTAGATAGGATAAAGCAACAATAGCTTGATTGATTTCTGCCGTGATTTCTTGAGTGGTATTAGCTAAAGAAATTAAAGATTGCGCGGCTATTTGTTTTGAGGATTCATCATTACTGTTATAAATAATATCTATGGGATTTATAGAGTAACGCATGGCAAATTGAGGAGTTAGATTTGCTGAGGAAGATAACTGTATATCTTGCCAAAATTCCTCTAAGTTTTGCCATTGATTTACTATGGCTTGTTGGAAATTTCCTTGTAACCAAGCTGTTAAATTAAGGGGTTTTCTTACTTGATAAAGTTTTTCTCTTAAGTTGTCATCACTAATAATTTTTTGCCAATTTTCCAGAGATGGAATTAATCTCAACCAAGGGATATTTGTTGCTTTTAATTGGGATAATAATTCTTGAGAAATGTTAGTAGATAATTTTTCTAAACGAGAAAGAATTGGTTTCTCTGGCAGACAAAATTCTCTAGCTAAAACTATGAAATTGATATCTTCTTTTAAGTCTTCAAAAGATAAAGAGTAACAACGATTAATTGGATTATAAACTCCAATATTTTTTACCTCATCATAACTAGCATAACCCCAAAAACGTAACCAATTATCATCAGGATTTACTGCCACCCCAATATAATAATCTGCCACCCAATTAGGAATATTTAGCCATTCTTGAGGGATACAAATTTCTTCTAAATCTTCAGTATCTTGAGGAATTAATACGATACGAATTTCTCCAATTTCAATGGCGGTGCCGTTAACAAATTCCCAATAACTAGGCAATTTATCTTGAGGAAAATAACTTGTTGCTATCTCTTCTTCTAACATAGAATTTAGCCAAGAAAGCATTCCATTTAAACTTAAAGCATTAAGATATCCTTGCCAACGAGAGAAAGAATTAGTACAATTTTGTGCTTGTTTCCAAGCTGTTTCTTGTTGGTTACTAGAAATTTCTAGCCAAAGATTATCTCTATTGAAAGTGGTTAAAATATCTAAATCTAACATCTTTAATTATCCTCTGATATGATTTTATAATTTATAATTTATAGTTTATAATTTATAGTTTTCTGTTTTAAATTTTTCTGATTTATATTGTTCTATTAATAAGTTAATAGCTGCTTCTATTGATGGTAATTTTGGTAATTCTAGTTGTAAATTAGAAGCAATAATCTTTTCTAATTCACTTTGAATTTTCTCTTGAATTTCATCTTGAAATTGACTTTGAAATTCATCTTGAGATTCCCTCTCTAATTCA
The DNA here is from genome assembly GCA_028281945.1 of Prochloraceae cyanobacterium PL24a_bin.78. GTDB lineage: Bacteria > Cyanobacteriota > Cyanobacteriia > Cyanobacteriales > JANQIW01 > JANQIW01. Next base: position 74,051 of record JANQIW010000080.1, on the reverse strand, counting down.
ACGTAAATTTTCTCTAACAAACTCGAAAATATAGATTGACAATATTTCTTTAACCATTCATCAAATGGTGTTTTTAATTGACTAATTTCTTGAGAAGTCAACTTTTTACCATCGGGCAATTCCTGTTTTAATAAAGCATTAATTAAAAGAAGACGACACTTATCTATTTGACGCGCCACTTGATATTGTTTAGTAACAAAATCTGGATAAACAGGCTGCATAATTTTTACTATTTCTGTTTGAGTTAATCCCAAACCAAGCCAGAGTTTTAACATAATTTGTTGAGGAATTTTCAGTTGCTCAAAAGTATTAGCTAAAACTGTTTCTACTCGATTTAATGTTTGCTTTTTCTCCTCTTTTTCTTCTAAATTTATAAGTAAATTATTCTCAGAAGATACAATCTCAAAATTCTCTGGAGTAGGAATACTTTGAGGATTAGAATACTTCCTAGCTGCTTCAATACAATTATTTAAAATAGACTCCAATGTTGGACGATCGATTTTTGTTAAAGAGGGATTAATTTCGGCTATCAAATGATTAAATTGTGCCACCATTTGCTGAAATTGTTGTTGGTTAGGAGGAGATAATTGACGACTATTTTTTGCCTTAATAGGAGTATAATTATCTTTAAAACATTGCCAAACTAAAAGATGAATTTCTAACTTATTTCCAGATAAACCTAAAACCCTTTTTAATGCTTCTTGACAACTACGTAAGGTGAGTTTTCGTAATAAACCCCAATCGGAAGCGCGATTCCAATTAACAAGACGATAAGCATAATCAGCAATTCTATCTTCTAATTTTCTTTGGGCATAAGTTTTAATTTGGGCACCTAAATTAGGTTGATAATTTTTTAGTAATTTAGAGGGAGTAGCTACTAATTCTTGGGCAAAAGAAAAGTAATCAGCCCAACTTAAATTAGAGATAATATTCCTAAGTCGAATATAACTTTTTTGGGTTGCCCAAAAAGAAGTTTCTTGTAAATATGCACTTAGATGCCAATGGTAAATTCTATTAACATCATCCTTTAATTTTTGGAGAAATTCTATTGATAAAACTTCCCTATCTTTTTGAGATTTGCTAACAATTTTTTCAATATTTCTTTTGAGATTCGGTTGTGATATCCACCGAGTTGTTAGATAATTGGATTGTTCTACTAAGGTTAAAAAGGTGGAATATTCTTCTATAATTGTTGTCCTAGAAAGGATTCTCATAGGCTTACCTGCCTTAATTGATTTCTAATTGATTCTCTAATTTATTATCCTTGATAAAGGTTTTGTTTATGCAGATTTTTGATCTTTATTAAAATCTAATATCTTGTTGTTAGTATAGATTAAATATCAAAACCAATTCTAGTTTTTTCAACAAAAATGACTGAAGAAGACAACGATTTAAAACAAATAAAACAATTAATTGAATCTAATGCCCGTGCAATTGAAGCTTTATCAGAAGATAGAAAAAAAACTCAAGCACAAATCCATCGGGCTTTTGAACTTTTAGCAAATATCTTGGAAAGAGAAGCTCAAATGTATCGGGGTATTAGTAATTTAGATGAGCGTCAAGCTCAATTAACTGATAACCAAAAAGAAATTATTAAGATTTTAAACCGTTTAGTTCCTTAATAAATATATATTATTCTTAATAAATATATAAAAAGAATCTCTAAATTTTACTGAACATTTATTTACTAATTGATGCTATATTAATTTCGAGCTTGAAATAAATTATTTTCTGGTTAAAAATTATTTAAGAAAAGCTTTGTCTATTATTTATTGTGGAGATTAAAACATGAAGTTTCTTAAAGGAATACTTGTAGCCTTTTTATGCGTTACAGTATTTTTATCAACATCAGCCCCTGCATTTGCTGATTGTAATTCATTCTTTTCAAACTTTGATACAGTTGTAGAAGCAGCCGCTCATACAGCATCAACAGAGGATGGAATAGCAAATCAGAGAGATAAATTCAGGAGTGTTATAATGACTTTTGCAGAGATTGCACAAGCTCAATTGCCTCTAAATTTTTTCATAGTTACATTATATTATGCTTCTATTGCTACACATCCTAATCCCCCTGTAGGAGATTATAGTAGTCACAATGTCAATGATACTAACTATATAGCAACTATTTATCAATGTAACAATTTAGATACTTTGAACGCTCTTGAAGAAAAAGAGCCAGTAGAAGAATTTAGCACTTCAATAGATGGTCTATCAATTGATGAATCTTAAAAATATTTCAATAAGGTATAATTAATAGTTTTAATAATATTTAATTTAGGGAAAGAATAGGTAAAAAGAATATCTTTAAACCTTTTTCCTTTTCTTATTCCTTATCCTCAACCTATTTTTGAGAGCGAAATTCCCAAGCAGGAATAAACTTAGGATCTTTCCAAATACCACGCTTATAACGTTTAGCATTAGCCTCAGCAGCTTCGAGAATCTTAGAAACTTCCTCATCCTTCACATAAGGACGATAAACTAAAGCCAACCCTTCCTTAACTAAAACTTCCTGAACAAAAGAACCATCTGCTAAACGCACTTCACAAACATTACGATCGTATCTATCCTTGCCAATAATAGTCAAAGAAACCTTCCCATCAGATTCAGCAATTAACTCCTCAAGCCTTTCCTTCGCCTCCGCGCCCCATTTAAACTGACTTTTATCTATATGCTTGCGACTTTTTTTCTGTTCTGTAGTACGAGCAATTTCTGGAGCATCAATATATGCTAAACGAATTTTCAATTTATCTTCATTGCTATTAAGAACAGTTATACTATCTCCATCATATACTTTCACGACTTCATAGGTTTGTTTATCCACCAAAGTCTCAATAAATCGTAAACCAATTCTCCCAATAGCAATAGCAATATCTTTAAATGCAGACATAATTATATATTTATATTTTGATTATGGACGATAGATCTTAGTATAACTACGATCGTTATTAATTTCAACCACTAAATTCACCCAATCTTTTTCTTTAGTTAAGGGAGGAATAAATAATTTAGGATGAAGCGATCGCCAAAAGTATTCAACAAAAGAATCTATCTCTTCATCAGTCATACCAGAGTTTCCAGCTTGAATTCTCTTTCTCTCTGCTTCCTTGCGCCATTCTTTAGATATACGATAATCCAGAGGATATAAAACCATTAACCTGTCAATTCGCTCCCACAAAGGTAAATAATTTTGTAAAAGATGATTCATCTCCTTAGCAAAAATCTTATCTTCATCTGTAATAATAGGACGAGGAGGATTATCAAAAACTGATTCAGGTAAAGGTTTTACCCCAACAAACCAACCTTCAAATAATACAATATCCACTTTATCCACCAATTCTGGAACTGTGCGATCGCCCATTCCTTTCTTAGCAGACTTATCAAAACGAGGAATAGAAACAGGAGTAGATGGATGAGGATTTCGCAATTCATCTAATACCTTTACTCCTAAAGCAACATCATGAGTAGAAGGAGGACCCCGCCAAATTAAAAAAGGATTATTTTGCTGTAATTTAACCCTTTCATCATAGGTAAGATAAAGATCATCAATAGAAATACTAATGCAAGAATATCCCAAATAACCAACTAAAAAGCTCACAATTCTGCATAAAGTTGTTTTTCCAGTGCCTTGAACTCCCAAAATACCCTGTACTAGGGGGCGATTCAAAGAACTTTTAGCATCAGTTAAATCTATAGCAAAAGGAAGCCATAATTCCCAAAGATTGAGAAGTATTTTATCAGTATCAAAAATATTAAAACCTTTGCATAAATGGATAACATCAAGACAAACAGAGTGAAACAAATTCCATCGAAAATAAATACTTTCCCTTGTAGAATTAAAACAAAAAGAATCATTAACTAACAAAAAATCCAAATCTTTTTGATTAATTTCATTGCCAAGATAACAACTCTGAAGAACTTCTTGAAGCATAATTTTAAGAACCAAAATTTAAGAACCAAGAATTAAAGCTTGAAGAAAAAGACCATAGACTAAACCTATTTTAACAATATTTAAAAGATTAATCCAAAAAAGACGTTTTGTTTTACGATTATAAGCCAAACGATTAACAAATTCAGTAAATAAAACTAAAAGTATTCCTACAGAAATATCCAACTTAGCAGCTTGGCCGGCGGTACTAGAAATAGACAAAGCCATGAAAACACCCAATAAAAAAGCGAGTAAATTAAGAGCAATACGTCGCCAAGGATTACTAAAAAAATATTCCAAACGCAGGAGAGAAGAATTAACAAGAGTATTAAGTCTAGTTTGCTGCATAATTAATTATTAATAGTTAATAGTTAATAAAAAGTAGTTAGTTAATAGCCAATAATTGAAATTTTCAACCCTTAGTTTTGGCAGAAAATTTTGATGGAAGTAATAAGATTATTAAAAATAGTTAAACACCCCGAAATCTTTTAATTAAAACTAATTACTGATTCCTTATTTCTTCTTTCTTATTTGTTAACGAGTAATGCGATTAAGAAGCCATAAAGAACTAACAATACCAGCAAAATGAGCCGCAATGGTATTAGTATTAGCTTGAATAATAAAAAGATCAAGAGAATTAACTAACTTAGAAGGATCTTGAACAATAGTTCCTCCTCCAAGACGTAAAGCCTTAGCCAAAACTAAACCCACCAGAGCTTCAGATCCTAAAATTGACATTAACATTCCGATAACATTAACAGTTAATCCAATTTTAATCAATCGAATGGTTTCTGATTTTTTTGGTCTTCGACTAGGATCAGGATTTTCAATTTGTCTACCAATTTTGCCAAAACGAAAAGAGAAGAAAATGGAGATAGATAAGAGGATAAGACCACAAAGAGCGGAAAAAATGCCGAATTCAATGCCCGGAGTTCTTCCTTCTTCTTGAAATAAAGCTGTACTGGAAAATAACAAACTTACAGTGGAGATTACCCCTAAAACTAATTGGGACCAAAAACCGATATTACCAAAGCGTTTTAAATTGGAAGAGACTTGATAGACAGCAGGGGGTAGAGATCGTGTCATGGGATATTTTTTTGTCATAGAGATTCTGCTGAGGATAAAAATCCTCCAAATTTTTACTATAGTTCAATTTTCCTCTTTTTGAGCAAAAACTGCCACTGAAAACTAATATCATTTTTCCCGTAATTGTGATCTTGATCAACAATAATAAGGAATAAGTGATCTAAACAGGAAAACGCTTCATAGCAGCAACAGCCTTGCGAGCATTAGTAAGCAACATATCCGAAATACGAGGAATTTGAGGAATTTGCCAGAGAACATCTACCGTACGACGTAATAAACGCACAATATCCCCTTCATCCAAACTAGTATTCTCACATAACTCATTCCATTCAACCCCTAAAGCCCATTGCTCAACGATCCCAATAGTTTTAAGTTCCAACCATACGGGCATAGCAACATCATAACGATTTTGGACTTGATTTAACTGACGCTTAATTTCCCAAATACTATGATGATTTTCTGGCATATCTTCATTTTTAAGTAACCCTAAAGCCACTAATACTTCATCTGTTGGAGAATAATTTGTCCATGTATCAGGGCGGGGAGTTTCCGTAATTAAAGCGGCAATACAGCCTGCCAATTGGGAAGGAGGTAAAAAGTCTAAATCTCCAGACATCAAGGCTAAAGCCAACCATAGCTCATTTTCTCCTCGAATGGTAGCGGCGGCTTCTCCTAAAGGAGTAGGGGTATATTCTTCTAAGGCTTCAAATTCTTGAAGTACTTGAATTAAGTTAAGAAATTCTTCCCAATAATAAGAACTATTATTTTTATGCCGTTTATATTGGGCTTGACTTTTCCTTAATTTATCTTTAAATGATTGACGTTTTTGATTCTTTTTGATTAAATAACCAGTTTTTGGGTATTTTTGCAAAGGATGACTATCTATTTTATCCTTTACCTTATTGAGTTTATTTTGTTGTTTAATTACCTGTTGGGGATATACAAAACTAAAAGTATAATCTTCTATCTTTTGACTAATGGATTTAAGTTCTTCATCCGCCTTACACCAACGCCCCAATGGAGGACGATCAGTGGGAGGCATCACTAAAGATTCCAACTCAGCTAAAGGAAAATCCCCTTTAATATCAGAAACATTAGCATTGCGAACCACATACCAATGATGATCATTTCCTAAACAAACTAAATAAGGAGCTTGACCAGAACTTTCGATCTTAGTGACTAAAACCCCAATAGTAGAAAAACTGATTTTTTTATATTTCCCTTTTAGCTCAAGAATACTACCAGGTTCGAGATAAGGAACAATAGGTGCTATTTCTCGTTTCCGTTCAGTTTTAGCTTGTTGTTTGAGAATTTCGAGAAGACGATTTTCTTCTTTTAAACGCTCTTTAAGCTTTTGATAACTGGAAAAATGATTTATAGGAATGGAGGCTAATTCTACATCCAATTTTGCCAATTCAGTAGTTAATTCTGCAATGGCCTTTTTTTCTGGAGCCAATTTTAACTTAGCTAAATATTCAGCAAAACTGCGAGCGAGTAAATCTTTTGCCTCCTCGATGGAATACTTTTGTAATAAATTAAGAACCATACCATAGGAAGGTGCAAACCAACTCTTCAAAGGCTCAGGTTTAGCCGTGGCTAGAATAGCAGCATCTTTAGCTCCCTCAAAAGGTGTTTGCACTGTTACCACATAACCAACTTCATCCATACCACGACGGCCAGCCCTTCCTGCTATTTGTAGAAATTCTGAAGGAGTTAATAAACGATGGCCATCATCACTGCGTTTTTTCAAAGCAGAAATAACTGTAGTACGAGCCGGCATATTAATTCCTGCGGCTAGAGTGGCAGTGGCAAAGACAATTTTTACTAAACCCATTTCAAACAAGGTTTCGACTAATTCCTTCCAAGCTGGCAAAATACCGGCATGGTGAGCGGCTATCCCACGGGTTAAAGGTTCTAATTGTCCAGCTCTTACCATTTCTGAAGATGACCCTAAAAATTGAATTAATTTCCTTTTTATTTCTGGATTTTCTCGTAAATATGCGATTAAATCCGACATGGCATCGGAGTTTTGGGCGAAATAATTAAGAAATTTATTGTATAAGTTAGAGTCTAGTTCTAGACAAAAACCAGATAGTTTTTCTTGTAAGTATGAATTATCTTGCAATAAGAAATCTAATAACTTGATTAATATCGCTTCTGCTTCAGAATTAGATACTAAATTTACATAATGGAGTTCCCTAACTGCTCCATCACACCCCCGGCGACTAAAGATTATATAAATAGCAGGCAACATATTTTTTGCTGCTAATTGTTTAACTATTTTAGGTATATCTGGACAATCTTCTTTCCTTAATCGTTTTCCTGAGAGTTTTTTCTCTTTAGATTTTAGTACAGGATTTAACTTATCTTGTTTATTATTTAGTAATGGATCCAAGCCTTTTTTGTCACTAAAATAGAAATGAAGAGGGACTGGTCTAAAATCTGAATTAATTAACTCGCATTTTTGACTGGAAAAACCCTGTTTTTTCGTTTCACAAGACCTGACATAATTGATCCAATCTGTTAATTGTTGGGGATTCCCAATGGTAGCTGATAAAGCTACTAACTGAATATCTGCTGGACAATAAATAATGGATTCTTCCCAAACTGTTCCTCTTCCTCGATCGCTAATATAATGACATTCATCCAAAACTACGGTTTGGACATTTCTAACAGAAGTACCTACTTGGCCGATGGTAGTTTCGTAGAGCATATTGCGGAAAATTTCTGTAGTCATTACCACAATGGATGCTTCTGGATTGATGAGGATATCTCCAGTAATTAAACCAACGGCTTTAAAATCCTCCTGTTGATCATCATAGTAGTTACCAAATTTTTGGTAAAAATCACGAAATTTTTGATTAGAAAGAGCTTTAAGAGGAGTAGTATAAAATACTCTTTGGCCTTGAGCAAGAGCACGATAGATGGCGTATTCCCCGATGAGAGTTTTACCGGATCCTGTAGGTGCAGTCACTACTACAGATTTTCCAGCTTGTAAAGCAGCTATGGCTTGCTTCTGGAAGTCATCCAATGGGAAAGGGAAGATTTCTTTGAGATTTAGAGAATTAGCTGAATCAGTTTTCACACAATAATTTTCCTAAAGAACTAATAAATAGTGAGATTTAAAGTTAATTTAAAATTTCTTATATTGTAGCAAGATCAAGGTTTATCTAGAGATTTTAACCATTGCTTCTTTAACCGATGGGGGTAATTGGCGCATAATTTTTCCTGCGGCACGATCGAGACTTACTAAGGTTACTCTGCCGCTGAGATATAATTCTTGGGTATCTCTAGATTCGATGCGATAATCCCAATGAATTCTAACGCCTACAATTTCAGCCATCATAGTTTTAACTATAGCTTCCATCCCCAAACTGAGGGGTTTATGATAGCGCAAGGCTAATTCTACTACAGGCAATTCATAACCTAAATTCACCAATTCGGCATAGTCTATCCCTATAGAGCGTAAATATTCAATTCTAGCAGCTTCCATCCAAGTTAGGTAGGTTCCATGCCAGACTACGCCAGCATAATCAGTATGATGAGGATGAACTACAATGGGATATTCAAACCAATTTTGAGTTTTTGCCCTTAAGTCAAAATCTTGTTCTATTGCTTGTGTTGGTGGTAATTCAGGTTTTTTTTGAGCTTTTTGTGACATTACTTTTGATTGTCAACATGGTTGTTAATATTTTATCGTTAAGATCTTAATCCAATTAAGATTACTAATTAATTATGAGCACAAATATCAATATTACAGTTTTTAATTGTTTTAAAATTTACGACTGAAAATCTCGTGTTTCAATCAGAGTTATCTCCTAACTATTCTTAGTTAAGATATACTAGTATAAATTATATCACATTTGATTTTATAAAGAGTAGCACGAAGAATTTCACCAAAACCAAATCCTCCAAGATCATTACCTTGCTGCTAAAAGAGGAGATAGTGCACTGAGGAGAGTTTTGATCTCCTGTATCTATGGTATAATTCTAAGAGTCGATTATTCTAAGTGAAAAATCCGTTTACGACGTAAAATAAAGTAAGCTCAATGTATATGGAAAATAACCAGCATATATTACATTATATGGCGTTTTTGACCTAGGACAATAATTGTATACTGGTGATAGCTAGAAAAATGTAAATAATAGGCATTGTCGAATTTGCAAAATTTAGTCTAGAATCCAAGTGATTTTAACCCGTGGAAAGTCAAAAACCCATAAGATTTAGGAGAATCTATTTTATGTTTATAGAAGAATTAATACCTATTTTTAAAGAACTAACCCAACAACCCATTGCATTTGTTGGAGGATTTTGTTCGGGAGTTTTAAATCTTAACTTAACTGACGATCCTCTCAAAAGTTGGCTAGTACAACAGCAAAACTTCAAATCAGATACAGATAACAAAAATTCCCCAAATCAAGGACCCCAATCAATTTCCATCGAATAATCTTAACAACTTGATTTTCTTAGATTTGAATCGACTATTAAGTGCAATCTATGTACTTAATTTTATTATCTATAAATATATAATATTTCTAACTAAAATCTATTTTTCATCTTAATTTTAATAATTATCCGAAGTTTCTAAAGTAATGGTAAAGCGAGTATAATGTCTACCAAAACTTTAGAAAAAATTTCCTAATCTTAGCTTCAACTGCTTTAATCTTTAATTAATCTAAAAATTTAGATTCATTGATGGAATATCCTTATCCTTCTTCATGTACTACGATAAATGAGAAACCAGTATCTATAGGACGATCTTGGGATGAAGTAACACAAATAAAGTTATCTGGGAGTATCTCAACAATTGCAATAGAGAGATTAAAAGTTTTCCAAGGTGGCCCGAAAATAGTACAAACTGGTGTTGGTTCTCCAGAAAATGGTTGGTCAAATACTACAGCATAAAAACCTTGTTGGAATTTTTCCACTCTGAAGCCTTTACCAGATATAATCTCACCACTGCCAGAAACAGTACCATGAATATGCTTAATAGCCATAACCTTTCTCCTATTCAATTACACGATTAATAAGATACTAAAGATTTTCTCAAAAGAGTGATTGTTTAACGATAATTTAAGATAATGTCTGATCGCTAAACCATGATCAAAAGCTACATGAACACCAGTGATCCCGAAATTCCCCATCACAATCTTGCTTTAATTAGTAATCAATTCTAGTAAAGCTGAAAATATAATTAATAATTAATATTTATAGATATTGTAAATTATTTAAACATTGTGCCAAAATAGCTTAAAATATAGAAATCAAAGCTAATGTTTGTTTCAAAAAGTAGTCTTGAGTGCATTTAGATTCTAAAAACAAAGCTCAGTTAGCCTATCCTTAATGGGATTTCTAACTGAAAATTGAGTTTTAATCTCGAATTTATCTAAAAATAATCATCAGAGATCTTTCTTGGAAATCTCCTGATTAATGTTCACCTACCACTAGGAATGTGAAACCACAATCTACAGGACGATCTGGTGTTGAAGTCACACAAATAAAGCCATCAGGAAAAGCTTCAACGATTGCAATGGACATATTAAAAGTTCTCCAAGGTGGTCCGAAAATAGTACAAACTGGTGAAGGTTCTCCATCTAATGGTTGATCAAATCGGACATAATAGTTGCCATCTTGAATTCTGTCTACGCTAAAGCCTTTACCAGATATAATATTTCCATTGACACCAACAGTCCCATAAATATGCTTATCTGCCATAACGTTTCTCCTATTTCAATTCACGATCAATAAGATACTAAAGTTTTTCTCAAAAGAGTTATTTTTTAAGCAAAATTTAATCTAAAATTTAATTCCTAAGTATTTATCAAAAGTCTGGTTAAGAGGTGTACTCACAAAATACAGGTTCATAGTCTTGCTTTAATTAGTAATCAATTCAACTCCATCTTAAAATATAATTAATATTTAATCTTTATAGAAATTATAAATACATAAATCAATATCTCTTAAAAGCTAAAAACAACTAATGGATTGTTTCGAGTTTAACAAAAAAAACACTATTTATATCTACCAAAATAGGGGACTAATAAGATTAATCTTTCCCTGTAACAGTAAACATAAAAGCACAGTCAGTCAAAGCTTCTGGTGATGAAGTTATACAAACAAGAAAAGACGGACTAATATCAACAATAGCAATAGAAAGATTAAAAGTTTTCCATTCAGGCCCGAAAATAGTACAGATAGCTATGGGTATTCCAGAGAATGGTTTTAAAAATTTGATGATATAAGTGCCTTCCTTAATTTTGCGACTAATAAAACCCTCACCAGATTGGATATTGCCAGAGTCATCAATGAAACCAAAAATTTGCTTGGTATTGGCAGTAGTTTCATCACTATAACCACTGATTTGTTTAATCGTGATAAGCCCATCTCCTATTCAATTCACCACTTAAGACAATACATAAAGATCGTCTCCATGGATTGAATCTCGACATGAAACTTAACAAAAAATCCCACAAAGTTTGATCTAATTTTTTGTTGGATGATAGTATAAATACATACTGAAGTTTAGAGAGTTTGAGGCTAGTTCTGGCTGGAGATGAATTTGTATCTTTAATAACTTCTAAAGATGATCCCTGAATTGGCAAATTCTTTTCAGATAGATGAAAATAAAGTCAGTGTAAAGTTTTAACAAATTTTATAAATCCATCCCTAAGATAATAAAGTATAGGCCCTAGGGAGAAAAATCATGACTAACACACAACAACCGGTTATTCCAGAAATGAGCTTAGACCGAGATTGTACCACACTATCTCGCCATGTTTTACAACAATTTGAAAGCTTCTCCACTGAAGCCCAAGATCTTAGTGCCATCATGAATCGTATTGCCTTAGCTGGAAAATTAATTGCACGTCGTTTGAGTCGTGCTGGCTTAATGGCAAATACCCTAGGATTTACAGGAGACGTGAATGTACAAGGAGAATCCGTCAAAAGAATGGATCTCTATGCCAACGATGTTTTTATCTCAGTATTTAAACAAAGTGGTTTAGTGTGCCGTTTAGCCTCAGAGGAAATGGATAATCTCTATTACATTCCTGAAAATTGTCCCATCGGACGCTATACTCTACTTTTCGATCCCATTGATGGATCTTCTAATGTAGATATTAATTTAAACGTAGGCTCCATCTTTGCCATTCGTCAGCAGGTAGGAAATGATAGTGAAGGTGAAGGGAGAGATTTACTAGAAACTAACGCCCGGGAACAAGTAGCAGCAGGATATATTCTCTATGGACCAGCTACTGTCTTAGTATACACTATGGGCAAAGGAGTACATTCTTTCTTCTTAGATCCTAGTTTAGGTGAGTTTATTTTAGCTGAAGAAAATATTCAGATTCCAGAAAAAGGGTCAATATATAGTACAAATGAAGGTAATTTTTGGCAATGGGAAGAATCTTATCGTGATTTTACTAGATATGTTCATCGTCATGAAGGATATACTGCTCGTTATAGTGGAGCGTTAGTAGGAGATATTCATCGTATTTTAATGCAAGGAGGAGTATTCCTGTATCCGGGTACAGTTAAAAAACCCCAAGGAAAATTAAGATTAATTTATGAAACAGCTCCTTTAGCATTTTTAGTTGAACAAGCAGGAGGTAGGGCAACCACAGGAGAGGAACCTATCTTGGATATTATACCTAGTGAACTCCATACTCGTACACCTTTAATTATCGGTAGTACGGAAAATGTCAAGTTGGTAGAATCATTTATCGAAGATCGAGTTAGACGAGAAAAGGAAACAGCTGGATCACAAGCTTAAAAATAAAAACAAACTTAAATTTGCCATGGCTGAATTTGCTGGATTTCTAGGGAATTTGAAGGGGAAATGAGCCAAAATTTCCAAGATCTAATTCTTAAAGTCAGAAAATATCAATCTATAGTGAGGTGTTATATTTTAAGCTACATCTCGTGGAATAGATTATAAACAAATGTTTTCTGCTCAACAGATTGGTTAGCAAAGCCCTTAGATGAAAGCCAATAACTAACCGAACTAACTTAGGCAAAACCCTCCTTAGGTAAAACAATATTACGCAAGAAAAATAGAAAACAAAAAGAATAGAAGAAATTATGGTAGCAATTTTAGAAAATCCTTTTCGGATTGGATTACAACAAGAACGCACCACAGAACCACTAATTTTAGTAATTTTTGGTGCATCAGGTGACTTAACCCAACGGAAATTGGTGCCTGCACTTTATAAGATGAAGCAGGAAAGAAGACTTGCTCCTCAAACTACCATTGTGGGTGTTGCCCGTAGAGATTGGAGTCATGACTATTTCCGAGAACAAATGCGCAAAGGAATTGAGGAATTTTCTGATGGCATTGGCTCTGAGGAATTCTGGAAGGATTTTGCCCAAGGGCTTTATTATTGCTCTGGAAATATGGATGAACCTGAAAGTTATCAGAAGCTTAAGGGATTTTTAGAGGAACTTGACGAAAAACGCGGCACTAGAGGTAATCGGGTTTTCTATCTGGCGGTTTCTCCTAAGTTCTTCCCACCTGGTATTAAGCAATTGGGTGCGGCTGGAATGTTAGATGATCCTGTTAAACACCGTCTCGTAATTGAAAAGCCTTTTGGTAAAGATTTAACTTCTGCCCAAAAGCTTAATCAAATTGTGCAAAAGGTTTGTAAGGAAGAACAAATCTATCGGATTGACCATTATTTAGGGAAAGAAACTGTTCAAAATTTAATGGTTTTCCGTTTTGCTAATGCCATTTTTGAACCTCTTTGGAATCGTCAGTTTGTAGATCATGTGCAAATTACTGTGGCTGAAACTGTTGGGGTAGAAGATCGGGCCGGTTATTATGAAACTTCTGGTGCCCTAAGAGATATGGTGCAAAATCATCTCTTACAATTATTCTGTCTCACAGCAATGGAGCCTCCTAATGCCCTTAATGCTGATAGTGTTCGTAATGAAAAGGTGAAGGTATTACAAACTACTCACTTAGCAGATATTAATAATCTAGAAAATAGTGCGATTCGTGGTCAGTATAAAGCAGGTTGGATGAAGGGAAAAGCTGTTCCAGGATATCGTGATGAAGCAAATGTTAACCCCGAATCTACTACTCCTTCTTATGTAGCTATGAAGTTGGAAATCGATAACTGGCGTTGGCAAGGTGTTCCTTTTTATCTCCGCACTGGCAAAAGAATGCCTAAAAAGGTGTCTGAAATCGCGATCCAATTCCGCCAAGTTCCTTTATTAATCTTCCAATCTGCTGCTAAACAGGCTAATCCAAATGTTTTAGCATTACGGATTCAACCTAATGAAGGAATTTCTCTCCGTTTTGAAGCGAAAATGCCAGGTGGCCAATTGCGCACTCGAACTGTAGATATGGACTTTAACTATGGTTCTTCTTTTGGTATGGCTACTACTGATGCTTACCATCGTTTATTGTTAGATTGTATGTTGGGTGATCAAACTCTCTTTACCCGTGGGGATGAGGTGGAGGAAGCATGGCGGGTGGTAACTCCTGCTTTGGCTGTTTGGGATGCACCTTCTGATCCTACGACTATACCTATGTATGAGGCTGGTACTTGGGATCCTCCTGAATCAACTGCTTTTATGAATCGTGATGGTCGTCAATGGCGCAGACTTTAAATGAATTTGAAGATTTTTATAACTTCATAATACTAATAAAAAAAATTAAGAATTAGTTTTTTTCTATCTGTATCTTATTTTAGTTCTGGAATCTATATCTATTTAGTGCATCTACTTTGATGTAGTGTTTAGAGAAAAAAGTAAAAACAAAGTGAGAATAAATTATGACAAGTACTCAATCTCCTCCAATTGTTTCTTTACAAGACCCTAAAGATGTTTCTCTTTTACATATTGAGGGTGAATTAAGTGAAATCTGGCAGAGTTATGGTGAGGGAGAAGATGGTCCTGGTGCCACTAGAGCCGCTACTTTTAGCTTTATTGTTTATGAGCCTGAAGAAACTCAACCTTTATTGGCGGCTTTAGGTTTCTATAGTGGGCCTGTGGATGGAATCTCTGGCCCTCGTACTACTGTTGCCATTAAGGCTGCTCAAAAGGCTTATGGTTTGGAACCTACTGGGGTTTCTAATGATGAGTTGTTGGCTAAGTTGCGATCGGAGTTTACTACTGCTAAGGAAAAAGGTGAATTAGGGAAGGGGGATACTCAAGCTGCTAGGCATTTTTCTCAAGATTTAGAAGGTGCTTCTATTGCTGATGCTATTGCTGCTTCTAATCCTTGTCGCATTGTTACTCTTTGTCCTACTGTTGGTGAGGATGAGGGAGTTAGTGCTCAAGTTTCTGCTTATTGCCCTGTTTCTAAGAAGTCTAATAGTGCGACTTTGGTATGTTGTGAGTATATTACTTTACGTGGTACTTCTCATGCCCTTGAACGTATCGGTGGGGTGATTTCTGAGTTGATGATCGCTGAGTTACCTAAGTTTATTTGGTGGAAGGCTAGCCCGGAAACTGAGTATGGTTTGTTTCAACGTTTGGTTGGTGATTGTGAGCGGTTGATTATTGATTCTTCTACTTTTAATAAGCCTGAGTCTGATTTATTGGTAATTGGTGAGTTGTTGGAGAAAAATACTCCTATTGCTGATTTGAATTGGGGTAGGCTTGCTGCTTGGCAGGAGTTGACGGCTGAAACTTTTGATCCTCCTGAGCGTCGTAATGCTATTTCGGAAATCGATCGTCTTACTATTGATTATGAAATGGGTAATCCTGCTCAAGCTTTGATGTTTGTGAGTTGGGTTGCTAGTCGTTTGGGTTGGACTCCTGTGAGTTTTACTCATGAAGGGGGTGATTATGATATCCGACGGATTAAGTTTACTCGGGCTGATAAACGGGAGATTGAGGCTGAGTTGGCTGGTATTCCTCTTGATGATTGGGGGGAAATTGCTGGGGATTTAATTGCTTTAAAGCTTCATTCTACTAATGAAAAGGCTGATTGTTGTTCTGTTCTTTGTTCTGAAGGTACTGGTTGTATGCGAATGGAAACCCAAGGTGGGGCGCAAAAGTGTTATATTCAGCAGGTCACTCCTTTATATGACCAAAAAACTGACCAGTTATTGGGACAACAGTTACAACGTTGGGGAAAAGAGGTTCTTTATGAACAAGGTATGGAAGTTTTATATGAAATATTAAAGCTTGCTCCTAAGTTAGATGATTAATTAGATTTCTTTTGAGTTATCTAATTTTGAATTGAAGATAATAGATTTCTTGCAGATATTGATTATGGGGAGAATTTGCTTTTATTAATTCTTTAACTATAATGAAAGGGTTTGGCAAGGAATCTATTTTTTTATGTATAGGTTTTTATATATCTTTTTAGGTTTTCTAACTGAAGGGATGACATGGTATAATCAATGCGAGTCTCCATAAAGGTTTCAAGTATGTTAGCTTAAAAAAATTTTCCTTTCAATAGAAGTTTAGTTTAACGTATTCATGCGGTTTCGAGTTGGGAAGAATCTCAAAAATTTATCTGGCTTTCAATATAATATGCGTTAATTATAGGGAAAAATTTTTAATGTATGCTATTCTCTCCCCTGTCTTCCCCTGTCTTCCGTTGGCGTAGCCTCTGCATAAGCAGAAGTCTCCCTGTCAGGTTTTCTAATTTAGTTTTTTAATATATCAATATCATATATTTAGCTTTATAAAAAAATAAGAGTTTTTTCAATCAATACTAAAAATTAAACAATTTTAAAAGTATTCTAATGGCTAATATTAATATTATTTTTCCTGAATTATAATTTTTCTAATGTGAATTTTAATTATGACTTTAGCAATTTCTGGTGAAAAAAGTGGAGTAGGAAAAACTACAGTTACTCTTGCTCTACTTTCTTTTTTGTCTTATAAAGGTTATCGGGTTCACTCTTTTAAAGTTGGTCCTGATTATATTGATCCTATGTTCCATTCTGCTATAACTAATTATCCTTGTCGTAATTTAGATCCTGTACTTACTTCTAATGATTATGTTCGCTCTTGTTTTGCTAAAGGAATTTTGGGGGCAGATTATGGTTTGGTAGAGGGAGTTATGGGATTATTTGACGGCAAAGCTGGTGATAAAGGATTTGGAAGTACGGCTCATGTTGCTAAGTTATTAGGTTTACCTGTGATTTTAACTCTGGATTGTAGTAAGGTAGGTGCTAGTGTAGCGGCGATTGTCTATGGTTTTCGATCATTTGATCCCAAGGTAAATATTGTTGGGTTGGTTTTGAATAAGGTTGGTAGTAGTCGTCATTTAGAAATTCTTCAAGATGCTTTGGCTGAGTTGAATGTTCCTATTTTGGGGGTGATTCAACGTGATGATAATATTAATATTCCGTCTCGTCATTTAGGATTGATTCCTTTTGGGGAGATTAGTAAAATAAATACTATTGTTAATGAGTTGGCTGCTATTGCTCAAAAATGTTTTGATTGGGAAAAACTATTACCTTTGCTTCGGGTTAGTTATGGTGATTGTAGTGATACTTTAAGGTTATCTTGGAAGGAAAAACTTATTCCCGTAGGAAATCATCCGAGAATTGCAGTTGCATATGATGCTGCTTTTAATTTTTATTATCAGGATAATTTGGATATTTGGGAAGATTTAGGGGCAGAAATTGTAAAATGGAGTCCTTTACATGATTCTGGATTGCCTAATGATATTGATGGTATGTATTTTGGTGGGGGTTTTCCTGAAGTTTTTGCTTCGGATTTGACGGCTAATCAGTCTGCTATTAAGAGTGTTTTGGCTGCTGTTAGAAAAGGAATTCCTACTCTGGCTGAGTGTGGGGGTTTAATGTATTTGTCTGAGGCGATAGTTGATTTTGAGGGGGGTTATTGGGAGATGGTGGGGGTTTTACCTACGACTGCGGTTATGGGTAAGAAGTTGATTTTGGGTTATCGTCATGCTATTGCTATGGGGGATAATTTGTTGTTAAAGGGTGGTGATTCTTTGGTTGGCCATGAATTTCATCGATCATATCTTACAAATTATATTACAAAAGAAATACGAGATTCTTCTGAATTTCAACCTCTTTTTTCTATTGAGGAAGGGAAAAATACCCCATCTTATGAGGGTTGGGGTTTGTCTAATGTTTATGCTTCTTATATTCATTTCCATTTTGGGGGAAATCTTTCTATGGCTAAGGGGTTTTTAACAAAAATATCTAGTATCTAGTTAGATGGTTTAATTGTCTTTTTCACTTTTAATGTCGGCTTTAATATTGGCTGATATGGTTTTTCTTTAATAGTGATAGACATTGAATTGGAGAGTGGGAGAGTGGGAGAATGGGGGAATGGGGAGGATAAATTTTGGTTTTGGTTAATTATCCTAGATTTGGAATTTTTTCACTCTATCATTATTAAAGACAATTTGATATGATGTTATAGTTTTGCTGTAGTTTTGGCAATTTTCTCTCAAGTCTTCCTTAGGGAATTCGTCGTGGGGAAAATTAGTCATAGATGTGTTATAATAATAGTATAGTCAATTCTGTTTTTAGAAGTTTTGGCTATGATGTATAAGTTATTTAATATTTTTATTATAAAAAAATATGAGAGAGTTGTTTTCTTGGCGATTACCTCTATCTGAGGATGATTTTTCTGAACTTTGGGATAATGCTATTTTTGTTTTTGATACTAATTTCTTACTAGATATATATCGATCATCTATTTCTAGAAGAAAAGATATATTTAAAATACTGGAAAAACTAAAAGAGGAAGATAGAATTTGGTTACCTTATCAAGTAGCAAATGAGTTTTTAAATAATAGGGAAAAGACAATCAAGACAGAAAAAGACTCTTTCAAAAAAGCTAAAGATGAACTTACTAAATGGAAAAACGAGCGAAAAGAATTAAAAAGTCTTAAAAAGATATTTGAAAACAATAAAAGAATCATTTCTTCGGAAATCGAATCTCTCTTTGATGAAAAAGAAGTACATTATGCTGAGTATATTCAAGGAGTTGAAGAAATAGAACAAGTTTTCCTAGATCAAATAAATAACCTTGAAGAAAATTATTCTGATTTAGACTCAAAAAATGATGGCATTTTAGAGCAAATTCTCGATTTATTTGATGATTCAAAAGTAGGAAATCCATACAATAAAGAAACTTTGCAAGAAAAATATAAGGAAGCAGAAACTCGATATCAAGAATCAATTCCTCCAGGTTTTAAAGATGCTAATAAGGAGAAAGAGGAAGAAAAATATGGAGATGTTATGATTTGGTTTCAAATTTTAGATTTTGCTAAAGAGAAATCTAAGCCTATTATTTTCGTTACTAGAGACAATAAGGTAGATTGGTGGATTAAAGAAAATGGAAAAAGTATTACCCCACATATGGAATTAAGGCATGAGTTTAAAGAAATTGTCAAGCAAAAGTTTTGGATGTATCAGACAAAAGATTTTCTTAAAGAAGCTGAAAATAGATTGAATCTAGAAATCGATGATAAATCAATTGAAGAAACTGATGACATTGCTGAGATTGAATTAAGTATGAAGAATTCTTTATCTAATTTATCTCAAAAATTAATAGAGGAAAAATCATATATCCCATTAAAAGAAAAGAAAAATGATATTATATCAGTTTTCTTTAAGATTGAAAGAGATAGATCAAAAAAAATCAAAAATTAAAGATAAAAATTCTAGGTCAACTCTATCATGATTTTAGAAAATTGATATTACACCTGAAGAAAAAAATTTAATTGATGATACTGAATCAACTTATGACTCTTTTACTGAAGTTGTCAGTATAGTTAACCAAAAAATTGCAAGATTGTTATTAGCGTATATGAAAAGAAAATTTATATAAAAAAATAATAATTATATCACCCCTGATAACCCCGAGGAGTAATCATCCAATTAGAATAATTACGAGTGGAACTATTCCCAATAATAACAGTAGTAAACATATCAATAGAAAAATCCAACATATTATCAAGAGAAGTAAGAATAATCGACTCATCCTCGCGAAAAGCCGATCGAACCAAAGCCACAGGAGTAGAAGAAAGACGGTAACGCAAGAAAACTTCCCGCGCCGTAACAATTTGTTGAGTGCGCTTAATCGACTTAGGATTGTAGATAGCCGTGACAAAATCAGCCATAGCAGCAGCCTCCAGACGCTTAAGAATAACCTCCCAAGGAGTTAATAAATCGCTCAAACTAATACCACAAAAATCGTGCATCATAGGTGCGCCAACCCTAGCAGCGGCAGCATTCAAAGCAGTGATTCCAGGTAAAACCTCCACTTCAGGAGAATTCCCATCCCAACCATCAAGCTGAAGTAATTCCAAAACCAAACCCGCCATCCCATAAATTCCACAATCACCAGAAGAAACCATCGCCACATTCAACCCCCACTTAGCTAACTCAATAGCCCTTTCAGCCCGTTGTTTTTCCTGAGTAATAGGGAAAGATTCTCTAACTTGCCCAGCACGAAAAAGAGGATTAATCAAATCCAAATAAATAGAATACCCAATTACCACATCAACAGAAGCGATAGCAGCCTTAGCGGCGGGAGTCATCTGAGATAAATTCCCCGGACCCATTCCTACTAAATATAATTTACCCTTTTTATCAATGTATTCAAATTCCGATTGAGCGATGGCAACTGTTACCGCACCAGATTTATTGCCAGATTTAATATCAGATTCAGTATCACACTTAAAAATCTGCTTAGAAACCAAAAGAGAAGAATTGCCAGTAGCCTGAATAGCAGCTGCTTCAGCCACACTAGGGGTGCCCACCTCTTGATTCACAACCTCAGAAGGATTAGGAGTTTCGATGCCTCGTAAATCTTCAGCAGAGAAAGTTAAGAGAGGGAAATTTTCATCTCGACATAATTCTAAAATCCCCACCTCATCAGCCTTGATATCGATGGTAGCCACACCCGCGATTGCCTCTGTTGCCAAATGAAACCGTTTGCAAGTCGTCTCTATAGCATCTTGGATTAACTCTCTAGGAGTATTCCTAACACAACCAATCCCCACCCATAACACCCTAGGATGCCATTGAATTTTAGGTATGGATTCCGATTCGGTAGAAAATCTCCTTTTGGTAGCAGTAATCCAAATCCTCCCTGCTGGGGAAAGGGTTTCTTTCGTAGTTTCGTTATATTCTGGAAAGCCAAAAGAGAAAGGATGTTGTTTAGGTAATGTCTTTTGCCATAAGGTGGAACCTACTTCTTGAATTACTTGTATGGTTTGGTTATGAGCGATCGCGGTTTGTACACCTAACCAATCCCCCTCCCCTTTGCCCCAACCATAGGTAATGCCTAAAATATCTATACTTGGTAATTCTAAAGAATTAGAAGCTCCAGTTAATATTGGTGTTGCATCTAAATATGGTGCGATTAACTGTGCTAATTTATCTCCTCCACCTTGATGACTACCACATAAAGGAATAATATATTTACCTGTTCCATCTAAAACTAATATTGCAGGATCTTTAGATTTATCTGCTATTAAATGCGCAATAATCCTAACAACTGCTCCTGTTGCAAGGGAAAAAATGATTGCTTTATGACGATACCAAATAGATGCAATATGTTCTTTTAGTGAATTTTCGTAAGTTTTAGCATTAGGGATATTTTCTAGATCTTGAAAAATAGACTCAGGTATGTAAAGAGTTGCCCCCATAGTTTGGCATAGAGGTTGTAATTTTTGTGCTGCTGTGGGTGTTGTGGCGATAACTGCTATGGGTTGGAATTGGGAAAATACTGACATATTCTATTATTTTTAATATTATATTGTTTTGAAAACTTATAGTAGAATTTGTTTTAAATAGATGTTATATAGTAGTTGTTATAGTAATCGATCGTTGATTATTAAATATTAATTATAAGTTATAAATTTATAGTATTTAGCTATTAATTATAGAGAATTTTATCGAGAGTTTTGATAGTTTTAAAATCATACAAATTTTGAAATTAAATCTTGAATTATTGAATAGTTAACTGTAAAAAAAAGCAATCAAATATTTATTAAGTATTAGTTTTTATTTCTTACTTCTTACTTCTTACTTAATCAATTCGGTAGGCAAAAAGCCCACCATAATCGATCAATTTAACCTCAAAATTAACCCCAAAAAATTACCATTTCAAGAGATTAAATTGTTCCATATCAACAGTTTCGCGATTACGATAAATAGCCAAAACAATAGCCAAACCAACAGCAGCCTCAGCAGCAGCAACAGTAATCACAAAAATCGCAAACATTTGCCCTTTAATTTCAGCAGGATCGATAAAATTAGAAAAACCCATCAAATTGATATTAACAGCATTTAATAACAACTCAATAGACATCAAAACACGAACAGCACTTCTACTATTAACTAAACCATAAATACCGATACAGAAAAGAGCAGCCGCCAATAATAAACAATACTCAAGTTGGATAAACATTAAACCTCCTTAATTAACAAAAACTCAAAAATTTTTCTAATAATTCCTAACAAATTTCCAACAAATTTCTAACTTCAAAATTAAGAAGACTGACTCTCAGAAGAAGTCAATTCTCTTGGACGTTCTGGTAAACTTAAAGAAGTAGAAATAGTTTCAGTAGAATCGATGGTAGGCTCCACAATAAAATCCCGACGAGCCAAAATAATCGCCCCAATCATAGCCATTAATAAAAGAATAGAAGCCAATTCAAAAGGAAGTAAATAATCGCTAAAGAAATGCTTCCCAATAGCAACAGTAGTGCTTTCAATTACTGCTGGAGAAGTAGAATCAAGGGACCAAGGAGTTACTAAAACCATAGTTCCAAGAAGAACAAATAAACCCAAACATACCAAACCAGTTAACAATTTACGAATCAAAAGTTTAGGATTAGAAGAAAAATCCTGAGTCTTATTAACCAACATAATGGCAAATAAAATTAAAACATTAACCGCCCCAACATAAATCAAAATTTGAGCCGTAGCCACAAAATCAGCATTAAGAAGAATATATAAACCAGAAATACTGATAAAAACCCCACCCAACAAAAAAGCCGAGTAAACAATATTAGAAAGTAATACCACACCTAAAGCCGCAGCAATCATCATTCCTCCGAGAATAACAAAAGCAACACTTTGAACTCCTTGAGCTAAATCCACTTACAAAATCTCCTTTCTTTATTTTTTACATCAATATCCAAAATACAACAAAACATAAAAAGAGCATGGCTGATACTTCGTTTACCTAAACCATGCCCTTCTAGATTAATTAGAAGTTTTTTCCGATTCCATTTCCTTAAGAATCTCTTCAGGGCGTTTACCTGCTCTTTGACTACCAGCAGGTAAATCATGAGGATCGATCCTGCCTTTAGGTAAATAAGCAAATTCTCGCATTGCAGTTACCATTGGATCTTGAGTTACCTTATAAGGCAAACGTCCTAGGGCAACATTATCGTAGTTAAGTTCATGACGATCGTAAGATGCCAACTCATAATCTTCAGTCATAGAAAGGCAATTAGTGGGACAATATTCAACACAGTTCCCACAAAATATACAAACACCGAAATCAATACTATAGTGTTTTAGTTCTTTTTTCTTAACCGCTTTATTAAATTCCCAATCTACCACAGGTAAATTAATAGGACATACACGCACACATACTTCACATGAAATGCACTTATCAAATTCAAAATGGATTCTGCCGCGAAAACGTTCAGAAGGAATCAACTTTTCATAAGGATATTGAACAGAAACAGGTCTACGTCCCATGTGATCGAAAGTCACAGATAAACCTTGACCAATATATTTAGCAGCTTGAAAGCTGTCTTTAGCATAATCCGTTACTTGTTTGAGAAATTTAAACATAATTTGCCTTCAACTCATCAATTAAAATCAAAAACTAGCCACCAAAAGCAACAGGGAAAGCTAACTTTAAAGCAGCCGTTAATAATAGGTTAACCAAAGAAACAGGTAAAAGGAATTTCCAACCTAAATTAAGTAACTGATCAATTCTGACACGAGGAACAGTCCAACGTAAAAGAATAGCCAGAAACAGGAGAGCATAAGCTTTAATCAAAGTCATAATGATTCCCAAAGAAGCAGTAATCACCTGCAACCAAGGAGTAGTTTCGCTAACTCCAAATAAACCAGCTAAACTATTTAAAGGGATAGGAGATTCCCAACCACCCAGATACAAAACTGCGAAGATTAGAGAAGATAAAACTAAATTGACATAAGATCCCACATAAAATAGACCGAACTTCATCCCTGAATATTCAGTTTGATAACCAGCCACCAATTCCTCTTCAGCTTCAGGTAAATCAAAAGGTAAACGCTCACATTCAGCAAGAGCGGCAATCCAGAAAATTAAGAAACCCACAGGTTGTCGCCAAATATTCCAACCTAAAATTCCATAACCAGATTGTTGTTGAACAATGTCAATGGTACTCAAGCTATTAGACATCATGGTAACTGCCAAGACTGCAAAAGCTAGAGGTATTTCATAACTAATGGATTGTGCCGCCGCCCTTAAACCACCCAAAAGTGAGTATTTATTGTTGGAGGAATACCCAGACATTAATAATCCAATGGGGGTAATACTACTTAGAGCAATCCAAAGAAAGATGCCAATTTCTAAATTAGTGATCACCAGATTTTGTCCAAAGGGAACAATTAAAAAAGACAAAAATACGGGAATTACCACTAAAACAGGACCCAATGTAAACAGCCAAGGATCTGATTTCGCTGGCATAGGATCTTCTTTGAAGACTAATTTAATCCCATCTGCTACTGGCTGTAGTATACCTAAAGGACCTGCAAATTCAGGGCCAATACGTTGTTGGGCAGCGGCGGAGATTTTTCTTTCTAACCAAACTGATACTAAAACACCTACGGTTGCTGCGATAATCATCATAAACAATGGTAGGGGAATCCAGAGAGCTTTTGCCGCTCCTGCTGGTAAGCCCAATTCCTTGAGGGATTGGATGAAACTTCCTTGTAAATCGATGCCTGAGTCCATATAATAAATTTTTTAGTTTGTGTTTTGATTTTTGTTAAGACTTCCTTGCTTAGTATAGCAATAGACTTCTTGGTGAATTCAGAATATTTCTTGTTTATTTTGCAATATAATTTTTGCTGTTATTAAATTTGAAAACTAAAATTTTGTTTGATAAAAAACGTTGAAAATCTTTTTATTATTTGACTACTTGTTGATATTTAATTGTTCAAATAAAAAGTATATTTTTTATCATAATAAATATCAATAATAATTATGTAAAAGTTCTGAATCTATAATTTTCAATATCTCTTGATAATGCTCTTGTATAAAGAAATGTCCTCCAGGAAACATTTTTAAACTAAACTTATCATCAGTAACCTCTTCCCAAGCAGATAAACCTTCTTCATCAACTGTATCATTTAAACCTCCAAAAGCCATAATTGGAATAGATAAAGATTCTTCAGGAGTATAATTATAAGTTTCTAATAGAGTAAAATCTGCTCTTAAAATCGGCAATACCAACTCCATCATTTCCTTATTTTGAAGAATTTCTTTTGGTATTCCATTGTATGATTCAATCTTTTTAATAAATTCATCTTCTGGTAAATTGTAAATTAAACCTGAAGGATTTTTCTTATGAGGAGCATGACGACCAGAAACAAATAAATAATTAGGGTTTACTTGCTGCTGTCTACGTAATTCTCTTGCTGCTTCAAATAAAATAAAGCTTCCCATACTATGACCAAAAAAAGCAAAAGGTTGATCTAAATATGGAATTAATTCCGATGTTAACACTTCAACAAGAGGCTTTAAAGCAGTAAAGGGAGTTTCTGTAAATCGACTTTCTCTTCCTGGCAAACGAATTAAACACATTTCTATATCTGGAGAAACTACCCGCAACCAAGGATTAAAACCAGATGTGCCACTTCCTGCATATGGAAAACAAAAAAGACGAAATTTCATTTGAGGATTTGGTTGAGGGCGTATCACCCATAAAGAAGAAGTTGATGATGATTTCATTGTTTTATTTAAGTCAATTTACACTAAATCATGATATTGGAGAAATTTTTGATTGACTCCTTTTAGAGGTGATTATACCAAAGTTAAAGCAGGATTCATTACCAGTAATATGGTTTTTCCCGTAATTGTGATAGAGATTGAGAGGAGAATAGGGAGATGGGGAGATGGGGAGAGTTGGGAGAGTTGGGAGACAAGGAAGACTTCTGCTTACCCAGAGGCTACCCCAACGATTGACAAAGAAGACAAGGGAAAATTTAGTATATCTTCTGATTTCTTACTTTTTACTTGAGACTTAATCAAAGAATCCTAGGAATGGGAAGAATGGAAGGATTATTAGGGATATAGGGTTTTTAATTCCATGATTCATTATTAAATACTTTCTTGATATTAGGAATCTATAGAGAAGAATAGGAAAAACAAATTTTTATTAATTATCCTAAATCGAGAATGTTTAAACTCTTTTATTTTTAAAGATAAATTGGTATGAAATAGATAAATAATCAAGATAACGAAATCAATTTGAAAAATTAAAATGATGATTTATTATTAAACCTATAGAATCAGTTTAACTAAAAAAGCACTTTCAAGATAAGATTTTATACACTAACTAAAAGTTTCAACATACTTTAGACAAAAATTAAATGATTAATTCAACCAGAAATAAATGCTTATCTCATCAAATAAAAAAAATTTCTTTTCAAAAACTAATCATCAATCCTCCATATATAATATAAATATTTACCAAGATTAATCCATAACCCAGCTAAATATTTCAATAATTACAATGAATAAATTTAGAGAAAACCCATCTCAAATTCGACAAGCCTTAGAAAAAATCTGGGGATATAAAAACTTTCGTTATCCTCAAGAAGAAATCATAACCTCACTTTTAGCCTCAAAAGATGCCCTCATCATTTTACCAACAGGAATAGGTAAATCAATTTGCTTTCAACTACCAGCCTTATTGCAAAGAGGATTAACCATCGTAATTTCACCATTGCTGGCATTAATGGAAAATCAAGTAAGCCAATTACAACAACGCAATTTAAAAGCAGGCATCATCCATAGTGAATTACCAAAATCCCACAAAATTCAAACCCTCCAAGCCATAGAAAAACAAACTCTAAGATTACTTTATCTCTCCCCAGAAACTCTTTTCAGTCTTCCTGTATGGCAAATCTTATCTCAACCAAATATCAAAATTAATGGTTTAATCGTAGATGAAGTTCATTGTTTGGTAGAATGGGGTGATACTTTTAGGCCTAGTTATCGTCGTTTAGGTGTAGTTAGGGAAACTTTATTAAAGGATAAACCTACAGATAGCAAAATTCCCATTGCCGCTTTTAGCGCAACTGCCGATACCAAATCTCAACAAATAATCATTGATACTCTACAGTTAAACCATCCTCAAATCTTTCGTCTAAGTTTCTATCGCCCTAATATTAACCTCAAAATTCATTGTATTTACACTAACCGATGCAGAAAAAAACAATTATTGAACTTTATTAATACCCAAAAAAGACCTTCTGGTTTAATATATGTTCGCACGCGTAAAGATTCAGAGAAATTAGCCCAATGGTTTCGATCTTTAAATTATAATATATCAGCCTACCATGCTGGTTTAAGTCCTAAACAAAGACGTATGATTGAAAAAGATTGGCTAGAAGGAAGAATAAATTTTGTGGTATGTACATCTGCTTTTGGCATGGGGATTAACAAACTCGATGTTGGTTGGGTAATTCATTATCAACCACCTTTACTATTATCAGAATATATTCAACAGGTAGGCAGATGTGGTAGAGATGGAAAAACTGCAAACACTCTTACTTTAATGAGTGAACCAACTGGTTTATTACACCCAGACGATCGACAAAGTAGGGAATATTTTCTCGATCAAGTCAGAAAACAAGAAAGAAAAGCTAAAGAAATAGCACGAAAAATTCCTTCAGAAGGAGAAATAGAATCCATTATAACCAGATTTCCTAAAGGAGATTTAGCATTAGCAATGCTTCATAGTGCAGGAAAATTAACATGGAAAAACCCTTTTGAATATCAAATATCATCTCAAATAAGAGTAAATAAACCAATAGAAATCTTTTCTCAAACCAAAAATGAATACCAAAAAATGACTAAATATTTAACTACTAAAAAATGTCGTTGGCAATTTTTACTAAATGCTTTTGGATTTACACAAGAAGCATTAAACTTTAGATGTGGCCATTGTGATAATTGTTTGAAATAGTTTTTTAAGGTTTTTTTATAAAAGATAATTAATCTTACATTTATATTATTAACTACTATATCCTTCTAAATAAGCACCAATATATTTTTGTCCCCTTTCTATATAGTAAGGAGAGAAAAGATATTCATAATCTTGTTTAACTAATGCCATAGCTTTATATAATCTCTCATGACCATAGACAATAAATTGTGCCGTTGATGTACCATGAAATTGACTTTGTAATCCCGGAACATTTTTTTTAAATGCTTTTATAAATAGATTTCTAATATCTTTCATAAATTTTTTTTGAGCTTCATCAAATTCTATCTGCCCTTCACTAGGAAAATATAATTCTGAACGTTTCATAAAACCCATAACAACCTTCATACATTCCCGGGTTTGTTCCACGGATAAACACTCTTTATCCCCTCGACGAAAAGCCCATTGAGTACAACCATTAGTTACTTCTAATACCCGCAATTTAGCAAAATTATCTAAAGCTTGAGGAGAAAATTTTTCAATCTCTTGAATATTATCTTGGATCAGCTTTTTAAATCCTTCAAAATCTTCTTCAAAAAACTCTTTTAGTTCTTTGATTTGTGCTAACTTATTCCAGTAAATTTCTCTTGTGATGGTCATGATTTATAAATTACTGTCAATTTCGGCTATGTTAAGATTACATTAATATTATATCAAATTATTATTTAAACAGCCCAAACTTTGATTTGAAAGGAAGAGAGATTTATTGTTACCCTAGTTTTGATCAAATAGATAGTTAGGAAAAGCACCATGGATAAACAAATCGCTTTTTGTGGACTCGGAGTAATGGGGGGTCCTATGGCAGCCAATATCGCCAAAAAAGGATACCAAGTTAAAGGCTGGAATCGAACTCCCAATCGCCCTGGGATAGAAATAGCAAAACAAGGAGGCGTAAACATTTCATCCACCCTCCAAGAGGCAGTAAGTAATGCTGAGATAATCTTTACTTGCTTAGGAGATGTGCCAGATGTGGAAGAAGTAATTTTAGGGACGGAAGGAATAGCCAAATTTGCCCCTGCTGGTAGTTTAATCGTGGATATGAGTACTATAGGATCGAAAGCTGCCCTTAAAATCGGTAACGACTTAAAGCAACATCAACTCCGTTTTTTAGATGCTCCTGTTTCCGGGGGTGATATTGGTGCAATTAATGGTACTCTAACTATCATGGTAGGAGGAGAGGCTAATGACTTTGAAGAGTGCCTGCCTTTGTTTGAAACCATGGGAAAAAATATTCATTTATGCGGGCCAGTTGGTAGTGGCCAAGGTGTAAAACTTTGTAATCAAGTATTAGCTTCTCTAACTATGGTAGGCTTATGTGAAGCCATTAAAATTGCTAAACATCAATCCATCGATCCCAATTTAATTGTAAAAGTTTGTAGTACTGGTGCTGCTGGATCTTGGGCTTTATCTAATTTGGGTCCAAAGATGATAGAGGAGGATTTTTCCCCCGGTTTTATGGTAAAACATATTCTCAAGGATTTAAGATTAGTTCAAGAAACCAGTGAAGAGAATTTCCCTGGAGTGGATTTAGCCGATCGCTTGTTTAAATTAGTTCAACAGCTTGATGATGGTGAAGGTGCTTTTTGTGGTACTCAAGCAATGATTCGAGCTTATGAAAAAGAAGTAAAAACTAATAACTAATAATTAAGAACTAAGAACTAATAACAATTCAATCTTGAGATAAGATATTTTCAATAATCTAAATCTCAATCAATCTAAATAAGAGGTGAAAATTATTTCTACAGATCTAGATCATAAAAAGAAAATGCAGCGGCGTAAGGAAGTTCAAGATCAACGTCTTGCGCAAATGAAAGAATCTAAAGGCTTAATTATCGTTAATACTGGCCATGGCAAGGGAAAAACAACTGCGGCTTTGGGGATGGTTTTACGATCGCTAGGTCGTGGTTATAAGGTAGCCATTATCCAGTTTATCAAAGGTGGTTGGGAACCCGGAGAGAAGATTGCCTTAAGTCATTGGGAAAAAGAAGGGCAATTAGTTTTTAAGGCCATGGGAGAAGGGTTTACTTGGGAAACTCAAGATCGTCAAAGGGATATAGAAAAAACCGCAGAGGCTTGGCAAAGTAGCTTAGAATTTATTCTCAATGAAGATTATAAGTTGGTACTTCTGGATGAAGTTAATGTTGCGATGAAATTAGGTTATCTCCCAGTGGATCAAGTTTTAACTGGTTTGGAACAAAAGCCAGAGGATTCCCATGTGATTTTGACTGGTAGAGGTGCTCCTTCTCCAATAATTGAAAAAGCAGATTTAGTAACGGAAATGACTTTAATTAAACATCCTTTTCGAGAACAAGGTATTAAAGCTCAACCTGGGATTGAATTTTAATTATGGTTTTGAATCTCAATTTGTTGGTTTGAATTTATCTTTTGATGGATGGTTAATTTCCAATTCTCAATCATTATTTCTCAATTTAGTGTCTTAATTTGTAGATTTGTTTACTTTAAATTGTTTACTTTAAATTGTTTACTTTCTACTCTCAATTTTCAATTCTCAATATCTTCAGTTGTCAATAGTTCTTTTTCAATTCCTTAAAGTGTGTAATTTTCTTCTCTCAATTAACTTCTCTCAATTAATTTCTTTGAATTGACTTGTTAAATTCCAAATTTATCGATATTCTTCTAGACAAGTATTAAGTATTCGTCGATCGTTTTGGCTAACTTGGTTAATTTGATGATATCCTTCTAAACCAACTGACCGGCTAATTCTATTATCAGATGCTGCGATGGGGGAAAGCTCTCGAAAAGCGATACTATTGTCATAAGTAACTGTTTTGTCATAGGGATCGACGATGGATAATTTCATCTGGTTAGCTTCCATATTGCCATAAAAACAACTAAATTCTGAATATGGTAGGTAAAATGCTCCTATTACTCGATTTTGAAATACTCTAAATACGATATATTCTTTGCCTATCTTATCTGGTTGAGGGGATTCTCCATAAAGATAAGTGCCATTGGCTAATGGGCTATGATTTGTCTCTGAGTTATCTTTAATACTTAAAGCTAAGACAGCATTGGCACTCATCATGCCCAATGTTAAAATCAAACCTAGTTGAGATACTTTAGAAAATAATGATGGTAAAATTTTTGTCAATTGCATTTTTAGTTTTTATTGCCTCCATCGATGTTTTGTGTATCGATTTTCCAACGAAATATTTATCTCTTACTTTTAATATTAAATTAGTTTGTTAATAGCTAATAAATTCTTAATAAATACTTCATTGCTTAGAGGTTCAATTCCGGAAAATTTTAAAAAAAACTTAAATGCTATAATACAATAACTTATACATCATAATTCTTAATAAGGTTTAAAATATTTTCTTATAAAATTCTTTCTTATATAATTCAATTGATTAAAACCAAAAGCAAATTTCTAAACTATAGCCAATTACTAGAATTAATCCTACTTTAGATCAAAATTAGTTTGAAGATAATTTAGATATTACTTAATCAAAGCTGATTAGAAGCACCCCACTATATATAATATAGAATAGAGCTTACTCTATTCCACCATGAGGAATAGGAGATCCCGATAAAAAAGTATCCGGGGATGCTTCTCAATTAACTAGCAATAATATACTCTTTAACATTTCCTCTACGTCTACGTAGATGGGCAAGAGCTTGATGTTCTAATTGACGCACTCTTTCTCTGCTGAGATTCATTTGCTGTCCAATTTTAGCTAAAGACATTTCTTTACCATTTTCTAAACCATAACGTAGGCAGACTACTTCCTTTTGT
The DNA here is from genome assembly GCA_028281945.1 of Prochloraceae cyanobacterium PL24a_bin.78. Lineage (GTDB taxonomy): Bacteria > Cyanobacteriota > Cyanobacteriia > Cyanobacteriales > JANQIW01 > JANQIW01. Next base: position 42,106 of record JANQIW010000080.1, on the reverse strand, counting down.
TGTGGTGTAAGCTCATCTAATAAGTTATTAAGATCTTGTCTCATTAACTCTTGAGTAATGTAATGATCAGGAGAAATGCCATCATCTTCAAGCAATTCTGATAATTCTGTATCTTGATTATCCCCAACTTTGACATCAAGAGAAATTGGTTGACGAGCCATGCTAAAATATTCTCGGATTTGAGCTGCTTCTAGATCTAATTCTTTGGCAATTTCTTTTGGCGTTGGGCTACGTCCTAGTCTTTGAGATAATTCTCTCTGGGTTTTCTTAATTTTATTGAGTTTTTCGGTAATATGGATTGGAAGTCTAATCGTGCGGGCTTGTTGGGCAATGGCTCTAGTTATGGCTTGACGAATCCACCAATAAGCATAAGTTGAAAATTTAAATCCTTTTGTCGGATCAAATTTTTCTACTCCTCTTTCTAAACCCAAGCTACCTTCTTGAATTAAATCGAGGAATTCCATATTACGCTTTTGGTATTTCTTGGCAATGGCTACTACAAGGCGCAAATTGGCCTCAATCATTTTCCTCTTGGCCCACTTTCCTTGATTAATTGTAGTTTTTAGCTCTTCTTCGCTAATATTGGCAGATTCACTCCATTCTTTTCGGTTAACTTCTCTTTCTAGTTGTTTTTCTAACTCTTCTTTTTTTTCTAGCAAGTACATCATTTTTTGTACCTGTTTGCCATAAACAATTTCTTGTTCGTGGGTTAAGAGAGGCACTTTACCTATTTCTTGAAGATAAGTACGAACCATATCCGCAGTGAAAGCAGCTTTAGTGGTTTTTTCTTTGGCTTTTAATTTGGTTTTGTTGGCAGTGGGCATAAGATTTCTTTAATTACTCCTTCTACAAGCAAAAAATCTTTTCCTTTACAATCCAATTTTGGAATTATTCTTTGTTGTAGACTAGACTTTAGGTTATGTTTTTTCGATCAAGTCAGTAAAATTTTGACTTAACTTGATCTAGTTGTATTTGTTTAGACAGAAACGATGGCAAAAAAGTTCATCGTTATCATTCGATCTGGATAATTTTTTTTGATATTCTTAATAAATTAATTAAATTAATTAAATAGATCGAAAATTTTTTTTGATTAACTTAATACTATTATGATCTAGATACTATTAAAATAATAAGTTTAGGCTAGTCGGATCTCCGAACTTTTGATAAAGTTTTAACAATTGTAGAATTTCTTGGTGTACTTAGCTTTTCCTAAAGTTGGTAATGGAAGAGGAATCTATGTAATAATCAATTCTATAGAAAGTGATTCTAAATACTAAAAAATTTTGAAATGGAGATAGCCAGCTTTTTGAGACAGAAACAGTTAATTTTGGGGAAAATATGTTTCATCGACTACCAGCAATAAGGACTTATTTTGACAAGAGAATCAACTATGATGAGGGTAGTTTTCATCCTCAACTTGCCCATAAATTAATTGAAAAAGCTGATATCCAACTAGGACAAAAAATCTTAGATATGGCTACAGGCACGGGTTTAGTAGCTATTGAGGCAGCTAAGTTGGTGGGCAATGATGGAGAAGTTTTAGGGGTGGATACTTCCCCAGGAATGCTTCAACAAGCTCAAAGGAAAATAGCTACGGATAATTTGAACAATATTACTCTCCTACAAGCTGATGCTGAAACTATAGATTTACCGATTAATAGTTTCCATCGAATTATGTGTTGCTCGGCATTACCTTATTTTTCCCATCCTCATGCTTCTTTGAAACGCTGGAAAACTTTTCTTAAGCCAGATGGTTTGATGGCATTAACTGGTTTTTCGGAAACTTCTTTTGTTCATGGTTTGGTATTGAGAGAGGTTGCCCAAAAATATGGAGTTAATTTCCCAAGTTGGAATGGCATAACGGGAAATCAGGAAAAATGTGAATCTCTCTTAAAAGAAGTTGGTTTTCCAAGAGTAGAGGTAACATGGTCACAATTTGGTAGTTATTTAAGTTTAAGCGAAGCCCAGAAATCTTGGGAAGTTATGATTCAAAATCCTTTATGTCACCCTTTACCAGATTTAGATTCGGAGACTTTAGAGGCAGTTAAGGCTGATTATAATTCTACTTTAGAAAGTTTAGTAACTAAAAAAGGTATCTGGAATGAGATTACTAGTTTCTTTATTTTGGGGTATTCTGATAAATAATTAATCAAAAAAAATAATATCAGATTTGGGCAAAAAATAAAGTTTACTAATACCAAATCAAGTTTTCATAGTTAGCTTATTTTAATTGGCTGAAACTCCCAAAAAAAGAAGAATTGGATTGAAAATTATAAAGACAATTTGAGTTGGGGATTTGGTATAATTACTACTTCTTAAACTCGAAGAATAATGGAAAAGAGATAAGCTACCAACAAAAAAGAATATATTTATCCCTTAACCAAAATCTCCAGAAGGAATAATAGAATCAAGATAACCCTGAATTTCACTAGCAGAATCCCTTTCAGCATCATTAGCAACCACACCATTAACCAAAGAATTCCCAGTAAAACCAAATAAATGACGAATAATTAACAAACCATCCGTCAACGCATCCACATTTCCATTATCATCAACATCAAGAATCTCCTCAACTCCAAACAAAAATTCCCCAATCTCACTAGGAGAATTCCTTTGAGCATTACTAGCAAGAACACCATTCACTAGTGAATCCTCAGTAAAACCAAACAAATGACGAATAATTAGTAAACCATCAGTCAAAGCATCCACTTCTCCATTATTATCAATATCGATAGTAGCATCAGAATTTACAAATTCTTGAAATTCCGTAATACCTAAAATATAATCACCTTCCACACCAGAATTAACACCATCACCAGTAATAGGATTATAATCACTCGGTTCATCGCCAGCACCATTTATACCAATAAAGTATTCCTGTCCAGCAGTAACATCAACCTGTAATAAACTACCTCTAGTAGTATTATTTCGATCATCATTAGCAGCCAATTCGTTACCATTAGCATCGAATAAGCGAAGAAAAGTATCAGTACTAAATTGCTCATTGGTAGTGGTAAAAATATTTACTCTTTGACTAACACTTGGAATAAAACTATAAATATCAACATCAGTATCCCCTAAAAATAGACTATTATCCGAACCAATGTTAGCAAATATTTCGTCACCAATACTAACACTTTGCACCCCATTATTATTAATAATATTATCGGACAAATTACTAATTTGAGTCAGAGGTAATAAACTACTATTAAAAGTATAATCTCCAGTTTCTCCTCCACTACCACTACCTAATTGGAAAGGATCAAAATTATCATTACCAAAACCCGTAATTGCCACAAAATAGTCTTGATTTGCCTCTATAGGGATTTGTAAAAGAGGATCTAGCACTCCAAACTGATTATCATCATTAAAATTATCATCATTAAAAGCAATCTGATTACCATCACCATCAAACAAAAAAATAGAAGTATTAACAGGATTTTGATTAGAAAAATCACCTAAAGAATCAATATCTATTTCCAAAATCCCAGCATTTTCAGAATTAATTCTTACAAAATCAACATCTCGATCGCCCACTGCCAAATCACTATTATCAAAACCAATAGAACCACCTTGGCCAATCAAAGGAAGAGAAATACCACTTACAGCTTGAGTAATGCTACCATTGACATCATTATTAACAAAATCAATAATTAAATCATAAGAACCACCACTGCCTAAAGCCGATCGATTATTGAGGTTATTAGGATCATAATTTTGGTTAGCAGAATCAGAAACCCCAATATGAAAAACATCGCCTCTTTCAACAATAATTCCTAAAAAACTATCAGTATCATGTCCACTAAAAAAAGTGCGATCATTAGGTTCATCAAAAACAAAACCAGGAAACTGAAAATCAGTAAATTCAGTTAAATTTCCATCCACATCAAAAGACAAATTATTATCACTTTCAGCCAGACTTCCATTACTAAAAAATAAAGCATTACCATTAGCATCAAAAAGACGGAGAAAAGAATCTACAAAATCAGTCAAAAAAGGAGTATCAATATCAATAAATAAAACCCCATTATCAGGAACAACAATCTCATATAAATCCACATCAGCACCGCCAACAGAATTCCCTAAATCATCACCAATAAAGCCGCTAAACGTTAAAGGATCTGAATTACTTCCCAAATTAACAGGTATAGCACCACTAATAATTCCATTAGAATCATCATTAATTAGATTAAAATCTAGAGCATAATTTCCCGTTTCTCCTGCCACACCACTACCAGCAATATTAGGATTATAATTGCTATTATTAAAGCCACTAACACCAACAAAATAAGTCCCCGGATCAAGTTCAATATCAATTTCAGAAAACAAACCTTCTCCACCATCATCATCAGAAATCAACTCATTTCCAGAAGCATCAAAAAGACGAAGAAAACTATCAAAATCATCAGGATTAGAAGCATTAGAAATCACCTCAATATTGACATTACTAGGGGAAACAACCTCAAATCGAAAAATATCAACATCCGTATTTCCAATATTAGTAGAATTACCATCAATACCAATAGAACCGGCAATAGGATTAACCACTCTTCCATCAAGAATTGGTCCAAAAATTGCCCCTGTAATAGTGCCATTAGCATCACCAATTATACCTCCCTCTGATGGCGGCGCAATCACTCCAAAACGCCTTTGTACTTCAAGGGCAGCATTATGAATATTCAATCTAAGATAGTCAGTATTTGTATTATTAACATTATCATTTTCATCATCCCCATCAAAAATTCTATCCCCAGTAGAAGTAATAATATCTACAATTTCTTCTGGAGATAATAAACGCCCTCCGAATTCAAGTGCGATTTCTTGGAGTAAAGCCACTGAACCAGCCACAATTGGGGATGCTTGTGAAGTTCCTGCAAATTGCTCAAAACCCCCACCAGGCACTGTACTATTAATGAAAGCACCAGGGGCAAAAATTACATGATCATCATCTAAGCGTTGAGTAAAACTGGTGAGACGATCGGCTCCTGTAGTAAAATCAGTTGCACCACTAGAGAATCTAACATTAGAATTAACTCCATCTTGCCAAACGGCACCAACAGCCAAAGTACTATAAATAGCAGGTGCTGCCAAATTTTGAGACTGATTACTACTAAAAGAATTACCCGCTGCTGCCACAACAGTAACCCCTTCTTCTTCTAGTCTTTGAATATCATCAATTAATAAATCACCAAAAACATTAGATTCAGAAGTAAAAAAACCTGCACCTAGAGATAAATTAACAGCAACAATATTATATCTTTCCTGATTATCTAAAACCCATTCCAAAGCATCTTCAATAGTTGAATTAAAAGCAGTACCACTATCTTCAAATACTTGTAAACCAATTAATCCTACATCTGGTGCAACACCGATATTTGGATCAGCAGCTCCCACGATTCCTGATACATGAGTGCCATGACCTTGAGTATCTATAGGATTATTACTATTATTAACAAAATCAAAGCCATTTAAATAATTAGGAGCGAGCAGAGGATGATTTTGATCTAATCCCGTATCGATTACCACCACAGATACTCCACTGCCATCAATTCCTGCAAATTGAGGATCATTTCTTAAATCAGTTAAACCAATTAAATCAAAAGCAGGATTTACGCCAAAGTTTGTTTGTTGAATTTCAAAAGACTGATCTTCAAGAGTAATAACTGCGGTTTCAAATTCTATTAAATTTATTTCTTCTTCTGTTTGTATGCCTTGAATAGTATTTAGTTGAGATGCCATTTTTCAATATTGATTATTTTTAATTAAAACTTTACTTATGATTATATCTATTTTTTTTACTAAAGGCTACTATTTAATTATGATAAAATTGTCATTTTTTTGGGAAAAAGCTTTAAATTTTGGTCTTTCTTTTCTTCTATTCTCAGTAAAAATTTATATAAAAATAAGATAATATTAAGGAAATAATCACAATAAATTAAGCAGAAGATAATGATTATTGTTTCATTAAATTAGATGAGATTAATATCAATCCAATAGCAACTTTTCTTAAAAGATAAAATTGATTATAAGCTTAGAGATTAAATTAAATCATGAATCAATTAGAAATCAAACAAGTCGAATATACACAAGAAATCAAAGCAATTCAAAGCATTAGAAAAACAGTTTTTCAAATAGAACAAAAAGTATCCTTAGAATTAGAATTTGATGGGCAAGATGAGACAGCAAAACATTTATTAGCCTATTTAAATAATCAACCAGTAGGAACTTTAAGAATTAGAAAATTAGATCAACAAACAGCAAAAATAGAAAGATTAGCCGTATTAAAACCAGTTAGAGGACAAGGAATTGGTACAAAACTAACCAAAGTTGCATTAGAAATAATGAAACAACAAAACCACCAACAAGTAATAATTCACGCTCAAGAATATATCCAAGAATTGTATCAAAAACTTGGATTTGAACCAATAGGAAATACCTTTGAAGAAGCAGGAATAACCCATATTAAAATGATCAAAAAATTAGAAGAAATATCAGATAGTCAATAATAAAATAGGAACTCAAATAAGAGTCCCTAGATTATTTTTAATTAACTTCGATTATTTTGAAGCAAATTTTTTATAGTAAATTTTCTTCTTCGTGAGTGCGAATTGTACAATCTTTTTTAGGATAAGCTACACAAGTAAGAATATAACCTTCTTTAATTTGGTCTTCATCAAGGAAAGAACCTTCTGATTGATCCACAAAGTCATCAGCATTACCATCAACTTTTCCAGCACAGCTAGAACAAGCACCTGCACGACAGGAATAGGGTAAATCAAGACCTTGTTCTTCAGCTACATCAAGAATAAATTCATCATCAGCTACCTCAATAGTTTGATTGATTCCTTCTGCTTCGTTTATTAGTGTAACTTTGTAAGTTGCCATATTTTATTTCTCCTCCTTTATTGGAACGACAGTTTTTCTTTACTCAAAATGAGATCTGTTTCATTTTCGATACTAGGGGAAAAAGATCCCATGTGGTTAAGCTATTAGCAATCAAATTGTTAATTCGATCTAATATAATCAAAACTTATCATATAATCAAAGCAATTATCAGGGGCATTATAATATATAAATTGCTTATAAGTCAATCATACTAGGAATTACAATTAATTAAAATATTTTAATTGCTCTAATTTTGCAAAAATTTCTGATTAAATATAATTATATTACTTTATAGTTTCAATTATAAAACAGAGTTTTTGCTCAAAGCAATCTCAATTTTCAAAAATAATGATAGGGTTTAAAAATTCTAAATTTAGGATAACTAATAAAAATTTATTTTACTTACTCTCTCCCATTTTCATATATCATCATATCCTCACTCAATATCTATCATTATTAAAGAAAAATTATCTCATATTGAGAGTGACTTAATTTATTCCCCCGAATAAATCCTGATTTTTAGACTTTATCCCTAGATTAGTATAATGCTTCTTCTTGGTGAGTGAGAATTGTACAATCTGATTTGGGATAAGCTACACAAGTCAGAATATAACCAGACTCAATTTGATCATCGTCAAGAAAAGATTGATCTGACTGATCTACATCACCAGTTTCTAGTTTCCCAGCACAAGTAGAGCAAGCACCCGCACGACAGGAATAAGGTAAATCAAGACCTTGTTCTTCAGCTACATCAAGAATATATTGATCATCAGGTACCTCGATAGTTGTATTAATACCTTGTTCTTCATTTTTTAGTGTAACTTTATAAGTTGGCATATCTTGGTTCTCCTCTCAGTATTGAAGGGTAAATTTTACTTACTTCAAATTCAATAAGTTTCATTTTAGATACTAGAGGAAAAAGATCCCATTTGTTTAAGGCATTAGCAATCAAATTGTTAATCACTGAGAAAATAAGAAAAACTTATAATATAAGATATAACAAAGATTAAATATATATAGCTTATAACTTTAGCAAAAACTATCTATTTATCTTAATCTAGTTATAGTTATTAATAATTATTATCTATAAATTAAAGTAAAAAATGATCGATGCCAGATTCTCAATAGAAAATCCTCTTAAAGTAGGCTTGGTAGGAACAGGATACGCTGCCAAACGTAGAGCAGAAGCTATACAAGAAGATCCACGTGCTCAATTATTAATGGTGAATGGTAATACACCAGAAAATGTAGAGGATTTTTGTCAAACTTATTCTGTGGCTTCTGTGAAGTCTCCTGATGATTTAATCAATGATGATCGGATAGATTTAGTAATTATCTCTAATATTAATCGAGATCATGCTTCCATCGCTCGTAAGGCTATAGAAGCTGGTAAACACGTTGTGGTAGAGTTTCCTCTCGCTTTAAACTTCAAAGAAGCAGAAGATTTAGTGACTTTAGCTAAAACAAAACAAAAACTTCTCCATGTAGAACATATTGAATTATTGGGTGGTTTACATCAAGCTGTTAAGGAATATTTGCCCCGTCTTGGAAATGTTTTTTTTGGTCGTTATACTACTATTACTCGTCGCCATCCTTTGAATCGTCCTTGGACTTATAATCAAAATTTAGCCGGATTTCCTTTCATTGCTGCTGTTGCTCGGATTAATAGATTTACTAATTTATTCGGTGAGGTAGATTCTGTAAGTTGTCAATCTCGTTTCTGGGAACTTTCGGAAAACGGTGATTATAATTCTACTCTTTGTAATGCCCAAATTGGGATGAAAAATGGCATTATTTTAGATATTACTTATGGTAAAGGTGATGTTTTTTGGCAACCTTGTCGAACTTTTGAATTACATGGTGATCATGGTAGTCTCATTTTTGATGGCGATGGAGGAAAGTTAATCCAACAAGAAGAAGAAGAAATAAAATTAGGTAGTCGCAGAGGTTTATTTACTGAAGATACCAAAAGAGTTTTAGATTATTTATTTGAGAATAAGCCTTTATATTTAAACGCTAGTGAGAGTTGTTATGCTCTTAAAGTGGGAAATGCTGCTGATAAATCTGCTAAAATTGGTAAAACTGTTTTCTTGGATGATTTAACTCTTTACCATGAATAATTTTTACTTAATCATACTCCTATATCAAGATTAATGTAAAAAGTTTTAAATCTTTAACACCTACTTATGAAAGAAGCGATCCAAAAAGGATCGCTATTTTAAATAAATTAACTTGAGGGATGAATCATATTTTTACTTCAAAACTAAAACTTTAGCTTCTTCAGGAGCTAATTTAATTGGAACTAAACCATCAACAATGGCAGATTCTTTACCCATTTCAACTATTTCATATTTATCTATACTATCTTTAGGGAATGATAAGAGAAAATCACCACCATGAGTAGAATAAGCATATAAAATCCGAGTACAATTTGCCTTCTCAGAAGGACAATCTTCAGGTTCTCTCAACATAAAAATATCCTTATCTTTGTTAGATTTTTTAGGATAGAGAAAGCGAGTTTTTCCATATCTAAGGACAGGATATTCTTGACGTAAATGAGCCATTTGTTTAGTTGCGTTGTAAACTTCAGATTTCCAACCTTGAGAATTAGGCCAAATCATCATCGGTCGATTGAAAGGATCTCCACCTATACCAAATAATCCTTCATGTTCTGGATGAAATGGTACACCTAATGCAGTTTCTGTTCCATACATAATCAAGGGGACTCCTCTGGCTGCAAATTGGAACTTAATTAAACTGGAATAGGCACGATCGGACATATCCGGATAATAAGTTTTCAATCTTGGCTGATCATGATTTTCAATAAAACTCACCCATCCTTTAGCTTCATCATCAGAGATAAGATCTAAAGATTCTCTAGGAATTTCTAAAGTTGAAGCGGGATTAGAGATCCAATTAAATACTTTGCCCAATGGACCAAGATTATAATATTCTCCATCATGACCAAGAGTATTTTCTTTTAAGATATAGGTTCTACCATCCCAAGAGCGATCCATGGCAAAAAAGCGACGCATGGCTTCACTAATGTTAAAGTCTAAAATGCTGATCTCATTGGTGTTTTGGATAAAATCTATGCTAGATGAATCTCTATATCCTCCACTAAAATATTCTCCGATTAAAATGGCATCTGGATTAATAGAAAGAACAAAATCTTCAAATTTTCGCCAGAAACGAGGATTAATGTGTTTTACTGCATCTAAGCGGAAACCTGCGATTTGATATCCACCTTCATTGAAAGTCATCCAAAATTTTGTAGCATCTAGAAAATATTTTTCCACTTGAGGTGCATCTTGATTAATGTCTGGCATTCCACCACTAATTTGTCCTTCTTCTAGCATTTCTTTAGTTGCTCGATCGAAATCCCAAATAATCATTGGTGGATGGAACCAACCATCAGGATCTCTTTCTCCTGTTTTTGGATTCCAGTGAGTTGCCATTAACTTGCCATTTTTATAGATATTGCCGTTATCAGCAAACCAGGATTCTCCAAAGAGAAAGCCTCCTGCTCCTAATTCAGGAGTTGAGGTTGATATATGACCTGGTGAGGTTTGATTCATGGTGATATCAAGGATTATCCCAATTCCTCTGTTTCCTGCTTCATTGAGGAGTTCTTTGAAAACTCTATAGTGATCCTCGTTTTGATCTTCTGGCTGTCGAAAATGTTCTTCTAATTCATACCAATCTTTTGTCCAATAACCATGATAGGAAGTTGAGATATGTTGATAAAAATCATCTTCTATTTCATCTACATCTTCTTTGGAACGACGTAAATAGTTATGTATATCTGGGTGATAAAATAAGCCGTTGGCATTATCTTGTAGTGGTGAAAGTATAATTTTGGTTACGCCTAAATTTTTTATATAATCTAATTTTTCTATAACGCCTTTTAAATCTCCACCCCAATACATCCCCATGTAAGAATGGGTTGGATCATAAGTATGGTTGACCAAGAGTTTATTCATGTCATTATAGAGACGTTCTTCCGAATTAATTCCTTCTGAATTATTAAAAGCAAATTCGGGAATGTTATTTCTTGGTTCTCCATCAAAAAAACGATCGACTACTATGTAATATAATACTTCATTACCTAAATTACCTCTGGTTTTAGGGTAAATTTCTTGATTGAAGCTTAAATCATTTTCTAAATCATTAGATTCTAATACAGCAACAGAAGAATCTAAATATGCTTTGGTTGATGTAGGTGTTGATAAATCTGCTGCCATTGCTATTGAGATAGGGAATAACTCCAGGACTGTAAATAGCAATAACAAGACCAATATTAAAATCCCTTTCGGCAGATGTTTAATTTTAGACTTTACTATAAATAGGTATTCAGACATAAAGTTTATCAATTTAAAGTTTATCAATTTAAAGTTATGGGATTCAGGAAAAAAACAAGGGGAGCAAAATAAATTGCCTAAAAATATATTGTAATTGATGTTACACCTGATCAGTAATTCCCCTTTATCTTTAATTTTTCCTCAGGATTACTATTTCCTAAGATGATTAGTTGTTAATGGTAATTTCTCCAAGAATTGGAGTATTATCTGTTGCTAGATTATTATCTGTTGCGACATTATGAGTAGTTACTTCAGTATTACTATCGTAGAGAGCTTGCCAAATATGAGGATATTCTGCTAAGACGATCTCAGCATTGGGAAGGTCTTTTGATTTATCATCTACTTCTATTACTTGTGCTAGTTGGGTAGGATCCATTTGACCTTTTAAAGCAAACCATGATTCATTAACATTTGCTCCTAGGGAAAACATTAAACTGGCAACTCCAGGTGCTAATACTGTAATACAGAAAACTCCACAAGTTGCGGAGAAAACCCATTTAGGATTTAAACCATATTTATTTAAAAATGGTTTGATTTGCCAATAAAAGTTATATTCAAATTCTTTTAACAAAGATTCTGTACTTTTTATCAAAGTATCAATTCGTTGGAAAAATTGATTTTCTTGGGTATTTTCATCATCAACTTTACTTTCTTCTCTTCTCCATTGTGAGAAGTTTTCTTCTATTGATTGGAATCCTGAGTAAAGTAATTCTCCTATATTGAAGCCAATAATATACCCATAAGTATTTACAAAGTAAAAGATAAACATTGAATAGAAAGAAAAATGGATCAAAGGAGCAACATTAACTTCTCCTGATTGAAAATAAAATATACCAATTGTATAAGTTGACCAACTTGCAATTAAACCTAGATAATCAATTAATGGTTTGAGGATAACTTGTCGCATGGGAACATCGTAACTGGTTGAATTCATATCCTCATGGAAATACTTAGCAAAAATTTGTTTCCAAAACTTAGGACGTTCTCCCATGGGTTGTTGCATGGATTGCTGTCCAAAAGGATTAAGAGTACCTCCGATAATCATCTTTCTGCCGACGAGATGATAAATCAGATATTGGACGATGGTATAAGGAATAAGTCCTGACCAAGTAAAAGCTCGATGCCAAGGGCCTAAACCTGTTGCTATTAGGAAGAAACCTAAATCACAACCTATTTTCCATGACAAAAAACCCAAAGATCTTTCAAAGATAATTGGCAAATCTGCTGATAATTTTTCTCCCCATGAATTTGAGGGAAGGATTTTTCTTATTTTTTTCACCATTGATGGTGGTAAAATAACTTTTTCTATCAGAATATCTCTAATTAGAATATAAGCTGCTAAGGGAATTAAGATTTGGAATAGCTTACTAGATCCATAACGCATTCCCATTGAATTAAATGTAAATAAGTCTATCATTCATTCTCTACCTTTTCACTATTTTTTTCAATAAACTAGAACTCATATTTTATTTAACGCCAAATATTCTTATATTTAAGAACGATTAAACTCATAGCTCCTATTCTTAGATTGAGAACATTAGCTTTGTTAGAATATTTTGCTTCTACTGGTTCTAATATTGTTCCAGATTTGTAACCTTTTTCTTTTTCATTGTTTAAACGATTTTCCGGTTGAATCCAATCTCCGTCAAAGAGAACTTCCCATTTTCCGTAAAAACCTTCAGGAAGTGGTAATTCATACAGTAAATCATTCTCAAATGTATCAGGCCCAAAATTAAATACTACTACTAAGGAATCTTCGGCAAAATCTGAATTGCATCGAAACAGGCCTAATATACCACCATCAGAGTCAGTATAGTAAACTTCTGGCATAATCATTGGCTGATTGGTTTCCTCATTTACTTTGGAGTATTTTCGGAAAATCTGCCGTAGTTTTACCATATCATCACGGTGTTGTTGATGTAACTTGTATATTGCTTTGCCATCTAAGCCTGTTTTTTTCCATTCTGCCATTTGAGATGGTAAGATTCCTTCCCATACTACTTTCCATTGTTCTGATTCGTCTAAACAACCTAAACTTAGGGAGTCTACTGTTGGCACAAACATATAACGTAAATTGGCAGAAAATAAGGTTATTCCTTCTACATTTCTAACGGAACGTCTTACGAAATCTAGGAGCTTTTCTGATTTCAACAGCCCCATGCGAATTAATTCTTCTCCTTGATTCTTTGCTAATTGTGCTGGATTTCCTCCATAAGCCCAAGGCACATATGGACGACCTAATACTATATGTTGACAATACCAAGTTTCGTCGTGAAGTTGAGCGTAAGATGCTTCTCTTCTTTGAGATTCTTTTTGATAATGAATTACCTCATTAAGATGAGATTCTAAAAATTTTATGTCTGGATATAATGGTCTATATCTTTGTGAAGGTGGCTTGTATAAATCTTCTACGATTGAAAATCCGATAGGTGCATAGAATACATCAATAAAGTTTTTCACTGATGGATTATTTGCTACTTCAAATGTTTCTCCTAGAGTTATTAACTCTGGCATTACTTTTTTGAATTCTGCTTTTAATTCATTGATGAAATGTTCACTATAGTTTTCACTTCGGTTGGAATATTGTAAAATTAAACCGTCTATATAGTCTATGCGAATCATTTTTAAACGAAACTTAGCTATAAATGCTACGATTTTTTCTACTAATATTCTTCTTACTGCTGGATCTTCAAAGTTAAACATCCAGGTGCCATAATCTCTAAACAGAAATGCTTCCTCATCCACATATAACTGTTTCTCATCACTTTTTCTTCCCATTTGATCTATTGATCCTTCAAATGGTGATTTTACTTGATGGGCAAAAATTAAATCTGGGACTAGTTGAATCTTATTTTCATAAAATTTGTCGATTAATTTCTTAAATTCATAAGAACTTCCGATTTGCCAATCCAAATTTACAAAGTGATAGGTTAAATAGTTAAATTTGGGATTGAGATTCGATCGATCGGCTACTGAAGAACATACTGGAGCCATAATCTCGTCTATACCCCAATCAGCTAATTTTCCTGGGATATCTGTTTTGAGAATTCTTTGGGAAATAGACTTTTGAAATAATTCTCCAATACTTCTAGGGGCAAATTTCCCGTCTTTATATCCTGCTAATAATCCTTCTAGGGTTGTTTCCATTAAAACTTTAGCATGATCAAATTTGGGGGGATCATTTTGCCATTGATAGTTAGGATGTGGTACATAAGTTGTACCATACACAATATCTAGGTTTCCTAGAGGAGTTAGTGGTTTCCAATTTCCCTGACTATCTTTGTAGCGGAATAATAACTTACTTTCAGGCGTAACTTGCTCTAAATCTAAATACCAATGAGATTTTCCTTCTGGAGGGCGATTTAGATTTTGCCAGTTGCCATTATTTACTTTTACCTGAACGCACCATTCTTCTATTTCTTTGGGATATTCTAGCTCTTCTGCTGCTGCACTATAACTTTTGGGAAAGTATACTGCCACTGCAATATCCACCTTTCCATCTGGAAATACTTTCTTGATATGGGTTAAAGTTTCAGGGATATATCTAGGATTCCATTGAAATGTTTTTAAGTTCTTTTCTTCGGTAGAATGACTCAAATTTTCTTTAAGTTTCTTTCCGAGTTTTCCAGGCCATATTTTTGGAATTATTGGCATTTTTCACCATTGGAACTTACATCGTCTTTGCTCGATTATATCATTAATCTTAATAAATATTTTAGATCCCTTTGGATTTTTAAGATTATACTGTAGTATTACTCAGATTTTTCTACCTTTGTAGTTTGTTATGGTTCAACCTCAATGGCAATTAAGATCTTCCCAATCAATACCTACAGGGTTTGTTGACACTGTCTGTAATTTATCTGGCCTTGAAGATGGACATTATGCTGCCCAATTACTATGGCTTCGAGGGTTTCGAGATTCTAATAAGTTGGAAGGTTTTATTAACTGTGATGCTTATCAACCTACCAACCCTTCTTCTGCTTTTGGGCAAGAAATTAAACGAGCTATTTATCGAATCCAAAAGGCAAGAGTTAATACTGAAAAAGTGGCCATTTGGGGGGATTTTGATGCAGATGGTATTACTGCTACAAGTTTACTTAAAGAAGGTTTAGCAGAGTTTTTGCCTCATAAAGAGCAATTAACTTCTTACATTCCTAATCGCTTTCGGGAGTCTCATGGTCTTAATTGTCAAGGAATTGACAACCTTAAACAATGGGGTGCTAATCTGATTATTACCTGTGATACTGGTAGTACTAATCTTAATGAAATAATTTATGCTAAGAGTTTAGGGATCGATCTGATTATAACAGATCATCATACTCTTCCTGACCATCGACCGGAGGTTTTTAGTTTTCTTAATCCTCGTCAATTTGCCCAAACACATCCTCTTTATCATCTTTCTGGAGTGGCAGTGGCTTATAAATTAATTGAAGCACTTTACTTAGCTTTCCCACATATTCCTCAAAATCCTTTGGAAAATTTGTTGGATTTAGTGGCTATTGGTTTAATTTCTGATTTAGTGCAGTTAACTGGGGATTGTCGTTACCTTGCCCAAAAAGGGATTCAACAGTTACAAAAACAAATGGAAAATCCTACTCGCCCTAGTGTAGCATATTTGTTAAAATTATGTAAGTCAAAAGGCGATCGTCCTACTGATATTTCTTTTGGTATTGGGCCGAGAATTAATGCCATCAGTCGAATCAAAGGTGATGCTAGTTTTTGTGTGGAATTACTGACTAGCAAAGATGAACAACGCTGTCAAAAGTTAGCAGAAGAGACGAATTTAGTCAATACTCGTCGCAAATTATTACAGCAAAGAATTGCAAAAGAGGCAGTTAAAAAACTTCAAGAAATCGATTTATCTACTACTGGTGTGATTGTTTTATCTGATAGCCAATGGGATAGTGGGGTATTAGGATTAGTCGCTAATCAAATCGCTTTAGAATACGCTAGGCCAACAATTCTTTTAACTACTAAAGATGAATCTTTTAACCATCAATCTATTGATAATTTATCTAGTAATTCTACATTTCCTAATTCTACCTCTATTAATTCTAATCTAAAATTAGCTAGAGGTTCAGCACGTTCAATTAATAATATTGATTTATACGATTTAGTTAAAACACAAGAGAAATTATTGCATCGTTTTGGTGGGCATCCCTATGCAGCAGGTTTAAGTTTACCAGTAGAAAATATTCCTATATTTACTGAAGCTATTAATCAACAATTACGTAAAAAAATAGATGTTAATTTAATTACTCCTACTCTACAGATAGATTTGGTTGTTAAAGTGTCGGAATTGAATAAAAATTTATTTTCAAATTTAAAAATACTCGAACCTTATGGTATGGGAAATCCAATTCCAAAATTGTTGATTAAAAACTGCTGTATTAAAGATTTAGACTATGGAAAATTTCGAGATAAAAATGGTAAAACTAGTCAGAATAAATATGTTAAATTCAAAATCTATGATGATTCAATAGCAGAAGAAAAAGGTTTTCCTGGTATTTGGTGGGGGCATAATAAATATGAATTAGAGGAAAATCAATTCTATGATATTGTGGGAGAATTTGATATTGATTCTCATAACAATCAACACCGATTTAGATTGGTAGATATTAGAAAAGCGAATCTTGATTCTCATCAGTTAAATCAAAAGATTGATAAGCAAAACAATTTAATAGATTGCCGAGGAAAATCTCTACAAAAATCAGAATTAATTGGTTGTAATCTCCTCGAAGAATGCCCTAAAAAATGGCAACAAATTCAACAAGAATATTACCAAGCTACAGCCAATTCAAAAAAGTTAGCTTTAGCCTACCAAGCTAATCAAAATTCAGCAGAAAAAACTTGGAAAAATTTAGTAGGAATTGCTAAGTTTTTAAGCAAAACTAATAAAATAGTTACTTTAGAAGAAGTAGGAAAAAAATTAAATATCAGTCATCAAACTCTTAAGTTAGGATTAAAAACTTTATCAGAAATAGGATTTAATTATTCTTTTCATGGAGATAATTTGCAAGTTAATCTCACCTCAAGTATCACAATATCTCCTGATGGCAACGGAAAAATTACTGAATTTTTAAAAGCAGTGGCAGAAGAAGAATTTCAGAAGCAATATTTTTGTCAAGTATCAATCAAAACTATTCAAGAAATGGTATAACAAAATATAACGATTTACAATTAAAATATTTTTTTAAGACTTTTAGCAAATTCTTTTTCTAAATAGGGAAAGCATGGTTATATTAGCCCAAATTTGCATAGTTGGAATCATCTTAATTGTTAATTTTTAACTAATCAAATAATTGAAGACAATGAAAAATTCTTTAAGAAAAAAAAAGAAAACCTATTTACCAAAAAAACTAGAAAAATTTAGCCTCTGGCTTGAAAGAAAATGGATAAATCCTTCTTATAGTGGATGGCTACTATTATTTATAGGGTTATGTTTTTTTGGTGCAGCAACTAATACTTTATCTGGATGGTTGTATGTAATTAGTGGAATAATTGGCTCTTTATTAATCATAGGGGCAATTCTACCAATTCAATCCCTAAAAAAACTAACTATAAATCGATTATCTATTACACCAGTAAGTGCAGGTGATCTTCTCACAATCGAATTAGACATTGAAAATCCAACATCGAAACCAAAGACATTATTAGAAGTAGAAGATATTTTACCTTATACTTTGTTAGAGTCTATTCAAATGCCAATGACTAACAAGGAAAAGAAAAAAGATCTTGAAGTAGTTGAATCTATTGAACTAATTGAGCCTTATAGTGTTTATCGTTGGGTTTATTATTTAACTACAACTAAACGTGGTGTTTATTTATGGCATGAAATAGAGTTAAAAACAGCAAATCCATTAGGTATATGTTATTGTCGCAGAAGCAGAGAAATACCCGCAAAAGCGATCGTTTATCCTCAAGTATTGCCTTTAAAACAATGTCCTCTGGTAGATAGTATTGGACAAGACGATAGCACAAAATTGCAAAGCGAACGCCTCTATCAATCTGCTAGTCAAGGAATAACTAAAGGATTACGTCAATACCGCAGAGGGGATCCTACTCGCTTAATTCACTGGCGTAGTAGTGCTCGTTTAGGAGAATTACAGGTAAGAGAATTAGAAACTATTACAGGAGGACAAGAAGTAATAATTTGTTTAGATAGTGCCAGTTCTTGGGAAACAGAAAATTTTGAAAATGCTGTAATAGCTGCCGCATCTATCTACTTTTATGCTAGTAGATGTCAATTAAATGCTCAATTATGGAGTGCAGGCACTGGCTTAATTCACGGTAATAGAGTAGTATTAGAAGCTTTAGCTGCTATAGTTGCAGGAGAAGATTCTATAGGAGAAGAGTTTCCATCATTACCTTTAATTTGGTTAACTCAAAATCCAGTAGTTGATTTCCTTCCATCTGGAAGTCGTTGGGTATTATTTTCAAATAATACAATGCAAATAAGTAAAATTAGTACTAATCTATCTGGATTAATAATTGATTCAGAGCATCCTTTAGAGACAGAATTATCTAAGCCTATCAAATAATACTTTTATTAAATAACTAAAAAATAAAATTTAAAGTTTATTTAGTAAAGCAAGTAAAATATTGGGTATTTTATAAATATTTGGAAAACAAGATAAAAAGATATTAGTACTAGCTAAAAATTATATTGGAGAATAAAGTAAAAACTTTAACTCCTTTAGAGAATTAATTAATTTAATTTAAGATTTTTTCAACCAAAAAGTCTCAGAAAAAGACTAATGGATCTTATACTAGAGTGTAAACTAAATAGATTTTCGAGTAATAATGTTTCAAGTTGTAATCGGAAACCTTTTTGTTTTAGAATAATCCATATTTTGCGATTCAATAGGAAAAATTAGAATTAAACTAAAATTCTAGTCATGGAGGAAAAACAACGGAAAGATACTAAAAATATTAGAATACTTTAAGTCTTTAACTTTGAACTACTGTAATAAAAAGTAAAAAGAAAATTAGTTTAAAGTAAAGCAAAGCAAAATAAAGTAAAGCAAAAAAATTAAAAATAAATCCTAATATTCTCATAAAAAATAGCAAGAACAACTAAGATGGCAAAGAAAACAAGCAATATTAAAATTAATCAAATTGTGCCCTTTGGTTTTGGTACAATTTTAGTTGTAATGGGATTTACTACAGCAGTAAATCAATGGTCTCAATCTAAACTTGTCGAATCTCAAACTTGGGTAGCTGAAGCCTACCAAATAGAAGGAGAGATTAAAGGTTTAACAAAATCTCTTTTTGATACAATATCAGCCCAACGGGGTTTTGTTACCTCTAAACAAGAAAAGTTTCTTCAAGCTTATCAAGAGTCACTAGAAGGTTATAAAAGAAGAGAAAACAGAGTAAGAAACCTTATAGGTGAGGATACAGAAAGAATAGAGAAAGTAGAATTAGTATTGTTAGAAATAGATAGACTTTTTAAAATTCTTGATGAAATAATTCTTCTTACACAACAAGGAGCAGCAAATGAAGATCAACAAGCATTGTTTCAACAACAAAGCTCAATCATTAACGTTCAATTGAGTAGTGTATTGGAAGAAGAAATAAATATTAGAACACAATATCTTGAAAATTCAGCTCGTCAGCAAAGAATTGCCACCATCATAAATTGGAGTGGTTGGGTGATTTGTATTGCTGTAGGGATTTTTGTTTCCTACTTTGTAGCTAATTCAATTATAAAACCAATTAAAGAAAGGGCTAGTGAAGTGGCTGTAGCTGCTAATGAAATTGCTGTAACTATAGAACAACAACAACAAACAGTGAATAATCAAGTAGGTCATGTAAATCAAACTACTACCACTATGGATGAATTGGGATCGGCGACTGTGGTTTTTTCTGAGCAGGCTCAGTCTTCTAGTAATGGAGCACATCAAGCTTTAAAATTAGCAGAAGAAGGAACTATTAGTGTAGAACAAGCTCTTTCTAGTATGGATACTTTGAGAAATCAAGTGAATCAAATCTCTAAACAAATCTCTAACTTGAGTGAGCAAACGGGTCAAATTGGTAGTATTTCTAAGCTGGTGGCAGATATTGCTAGTCAAACTAATATGCTGGCTTTAAATGCTTCTGTGGAAGCTGTTAGGGCTGGTGAACAAGGTAAGGGTTTTAAGTTGGTTGCTAGTGAAATTCGTAAACTTGCTGATGAAACTAAGAAGTCTGCGGATCGGATTAATACTTTAACTAAAAATATTCAAGCGGCCATGAATTCTAGTATTATGGTTACGGATCAAGGAACAAAAGGCGCTACTCATACCATGACTTTAGCCCATTCTATGTCTCAAGCTTTCCTTGGAGTGAGAGATAGTATTGATAATGTGGTGGAAAATAGTCAACAAATTTCTCTTGTAGTCCAGCAGCAAACTGTAGCGGTGGAACAAGTTATCGCGGCAATGAATGAGGTTAACTCTGGGGCTAGTGAAACTTCTACTGGGATTGAACAGCTTCGAGAGAATATTAATCAGTTAAGTTTGACTTCTAAGCAACTTTTTCAAATTATCTAAAGTAAATTTTCTTTTGATTTTGAAAAGATAAGTCATTAAATTTAGATGGAAGAAAAAAAGATTTGGATTTAGAACAAGAATTATCAATATGATTAAAGAGTCATTTCTTAAACTCGATTGGTAATAAACTAGGGTTAGGATGTTTTTTATTCTAACTAGTTAGGTTTAGTGAAGGTCGAGTTTTTTATGGTTATAATTTTTTTATGTAAAGGGTTTTTATGGAATTAATACAACAAGCTGCTCAATGGTTTACTTCTAAATCTATTCCTAAACCTCCTCCTAGTGATGTGGTGGATGCTTTATTATTGGCTGAGAAAAATAGTAGGAAATCTCCTAATCTTTATTCTTTTGAGCAATTAATTGGGACTTGGAATCTATGTTTTATTACTGGGACGAAAAAATCTCGATCGCAAGCAGGAGTTTTATTAGGGCCGGGAAAATATCTTCCTTCATGGGTTAATATTCAAATTTCCTACTCTAAAGTAACTGATGAGATACCAAATCCACAAGAGTCTTTTTCTAGAGGGAAGGTGGAAAATTCCGTTAAATTTGCAGGATTGGATTTGTCTTTAAGTGGGCCGGTTAAATTCCAGTCGAAAAGGAATATTTTGGCTTTTGATTTTACCCAAATCACGGTTAAATTATTTAGTTCTCAGGTTTATTCTGGTTATATTCGTGGCGGCAAAGAGAAAGAGGATTCTTTTTTTCAGGAAAGTATGGGTAAATTAGCTTTTTTTGCTTATTTTCTTATAGATAAAAATGTTATTGCTGCACGTGGTAAAGGGGGTGGTTTGGCTATTTGGAGTAAGTGAATTGGTAATTCGGAAAAATTATACTATTTTTTTGCTACTCTTTTAATGAATCTAAGTTTTCACGAATGCTTAGAGTATTAGGATGATCTACTCCTAATGCTCTCTCAGCCATTTCTAAGGCCTCAATATATAAAGGTTTTGCTTGATCGTACTTTCCTTGTTTATGGTAGAATATTCCTAATTCCTTTAGGCTTTGTGCCAGATGAGGATGATTTCCTTTAAATAGACGTTTTGTCATTTCCAAAGCTTGAGTTAAAAGAGGTTCTGCTTCAGAATATCTCTCTTGATCTCTATAGTTTATGCCTAAATTTTTGAAGCTAATAGCCACATGGAAATGATCTCCTTCAAAAAGGCCTTTTCTCATTTCCAAGGCTTGGATTAAAAAGAGTTCTGCTTCACTGTATTTCCTTTGTTTATTATAGAGATAGCCTAAATTATTTAGAAAAGTAGCCTTACGAGGATGATCTTGTTTAAATAGACGCTTAGACATTTCTAAGGCTTGAATATAGAAGGCTTCTGCTTCACTGTATCTCCCTTGATGATCATATATTATAGCTATATTATTAATGCTAGTAGCTACTTCAATATGATCTCCTTCAAAAAGACGTTTTCTCATTTCCAATGCTCGTTGAAAGAGAACTTTTGCTTTAGTATATCTCCCTAAGTTATCGTATATAAGACCTAAATTGTTTAGCGACAGAGCCACTTCAATACAATCTCCTTTAAATAGACGCTTATGCATTTCTAAGGCTTCAATCCCGAACCGTTCT
The DNA here is from genome assembly GCA_028281945.1 of Prochloraceae cyanobacterium PL24a_bin.78. Taxonomy (GTDB): domain Bacteria; phylum Cyanobacteriota; class Cyanobacteriia; order Cyanobacteriales; family JANQIW01; genus JANQIW01. The sequence continues at coordinate 19,745 of JANQIW010000080.1, read as the reverse complement.
GCTTCACTGTATTTCCCTTGATTATTATAAATGAAAGCTAAAAGACCTAAACTTGTGGCAACATCAGAATGATTTCCTTTAGACAGATGCTTTGTGATTTTTAAGGCTTGTCTCAAGTAATATTCTGCTTCAGTATATCTTCCTTGTTCATTTAAATAGTAGCCTACTTTGTTTAATAATGATGCTAGAGATAGAGATTCATATCTTTGAAGCTTAGCCCACTCAACAACTGTTATACTATGAGATATAAATGGAGCGTAGTGTCTCCAAATTTCAGAAATACCTATATCAGAAGTTGCTGGCTCCATTGCTGAAATCGATCGCCTCACCCAAGTCTTTTGGGTTTCAGTATCCATACGATCGCGCAAAACTTCTTGAACCATTCGATGAATACTATAACAATAAATCTCAGACTGTCGGTTAATCAGAGAATAGTTAGCAATAGGTTTTAATAATTTAAGCAGATCAATCAAACCTTCCTCAACATCTTTATCTTGAAGATCTAAAGCTGTTGCAATAGATTCCCCTAATTCAGAAGCACCTTTAAGTACCAATTCGTAGGGAATAGCATCTGGGGCAAGAAAAGCACTAAAACGCAGTAATTCAGCAGAAGCTTTATTAGCCTTTTCTACTGCTTGAAAATTCATAGACCAAGTAGTCAAAACTGAAGTAGGATAATTCTCTACTAATGGTTCATCCTCTTCTAAAAAATCTGGAGGTTCTTCTAAAAGCTCTAGGCGTTTTTTGCGATATATTTCAAGATATTCTTTAAAAGGAATTTGAAGCTCTAGGATATATGCTCCAGCTTGTTCTAAAGCTAATGGTAAAAATCCCAATTCCGTTGCCAACTCTAAAGCAGCGGCTTTGTTAGATTCTGAAGACTCAAAGCCTGTTTTTTTGCATAAGAAATCCACCGCTTCATTTGGTTCTAAAGAAGAAAGTACAATTGGTTTAGTTACACCTACCATATCGAACCTTGATGCTCTAGAAGTAATGAGAATTTTTCCTTTAGGATTGGTAGGAATAAACTTTTTTAACCATTTAGGAGTATCTGCGTTATCGAAAATCAATAACCATTTCTCATGAGTATTGAGCCATCGATGCACCGCTTCAATTTGTTCCTCTAACTTTTCTCCAAATACAGGCAATTGTAATTGTTGTGCTATTCTCCCAAAATCTTGATTGAGATTAATTTCTGTATCTGCGTTTACCCACAATACCCATTCATAAAAGGTTTCATCGTAATGGTAGCGGTAAGCATACTCTATGGCTGTTTGTGTTTTGCCTATACCTCCTAATCCACTTATTGCTTCTACTTGATTGATTGCTGTCATTCCTTCTTTACTTAGTTTTTCGTGTAAGCTGTTTAATATGCTTTTACGTCCGGTAAAAAAGGGATTTCGATGGAATGAAATTCCAAAATAAGAGACAACTTTTCCGTTTTCTGTTTCTGTTTTGAGAGGTTTGTAATAGTTATAGTTGATGTTGATAGTGCCATAATTTTTTTCTATAACACTACCTTCTCTTACTTTTTTATAGTTTTCCCTCTACTAAAATCATTATTTTGTCCTTTTATTTCTCTAGCTTGATTATTCAAAACGTTAGCTTCATCATTAGCATTAACATTTATGGTATTGCTATCTTGAGAGCTAGAATTAATTTCTTTATTTATTTGTTGGGCAATATTCTGTATTTGTTCGGCAAATTGACGATCGTTTTTCATAGCAAAATCCACTGAAGAAGTTAAAAGATTCTCTACATTTTCTTCCATAGATTTTTGTTCTTCTGCATTTTTAATAGCATTTTCTACCATAGGATTTCCTGCAAATTTAGCCTTAATTGCATTCCAAAGTTCTTTCCCTTTGTTAATCGCTGCTTCAGTTAACTTCCCAACAACGCCTTTAATTCCAGTTTCAAAAGCTAATTTAACGATCGCACCTGCTGCTAATGGCTCAAGCATAATTATTTCCTTATATATTTGTTCTATTTTTTGTAATTTAATTTAAAAAGATCTAGATTTTATCTTTATAGTTATTTCTATTATACCACAATCCCAAAAAAAAACGATCGAAGAAACAGAAGAATCTCGATCGAGAATATTAATGTTAATAAAAATATTACTTATTACTTATTACTTAATAACTACCCATCCAAATCCCCCTCCATAACCATAGCGATCGCCTTTTTAGCATTATTTTGGAATTCAGTAACATTAACACGCTTAAGAAGCCAAATAGAAAAAAGCATACCCAAAGCCTGTAAAAGGAAAACCAGAGAATAAGCCAAAACAGGAGTAGAAAATAATAACCTTCCCAAATCCAAAAAAGCACCACCCAATAAAGTAGCCAAACCCCTAGCGATAGCTTGGGCCAAACCCCAGGCACCAATAAAAGTACCGGCCGTTTCAGCAGCCGTCAAATCCAACATCAAACTAGTCGCACCAGCAGTTAACATCCCCGAAGAGAGACCAAAAAATAATAAACCTAACTTTAATAAATCCTGATTAGTATTAAATCCAGAAAAAATAATTAATAATAAAGATACAGCCGCCCCAATACAACCTATTTTAGTAGAACCTTTTTTACCCAAACGAGGCACAACAAAAAAACCAGTAGAACCAATTCCAATAAGAGTACCTATACCAAAAGGAATATTTAACTTAGTGGTATCAGAAATGCACATACCAAACACTTCTCCTCCATAAGGCTCTAACACAGCATCCTGCATGAATAAACTCAGAGTTAACATGAGAAGAAAAGTAAAGAATAAACCAGTTTGACGACTAGCGGTTAAAACCCGTAAAGCAGTACCAAACTTAATTTCCTCATTTCTCGTGTTAGGCATAACTCTATCACCATAACGAGAATATTTCTTTTCCACACCCCAAGTAGCAATTAGACATAAACTCATCACAATTGCAGGCATGATAATAAAAACAGGATTAATAGTAGCTTGAAGAATAGGAATATTAGCAACTTTATCCACTTGAGTCGGATCATAATTTAGGATAGCAGTCCCACATATTTCAGGAGTATTCAGTAATCTAGAACTAATAATAGCCCCAAGTACAATACCAACCATCAACATTGACCAAACAATTCCGATTAATTTAGAGCGATTATCTTCATCGGAAACATCCACCAATAAAGCAGCAAAGGGAGTCGAACTAGCACTTAAAGTTAAACCATATAAACCAAAAGCCAACCCTAATAAAACTGCCCAAATATTAGTAGTTAAACTCCAACCAGAAGTTTGTAAACTTATCCCTAATTGCCAAACAATTTGTAAGGCTAAAAATGAAATACTAGTAAAAAAAGCTGCACCTAACCAAATATAACCACTACGATGGTAGCCAAATAAAGGCTTAGAATCCGACATTTGACCAAACCATACCCTCATAGGGCTGACAAATTGTTGCATAGCAATTGCACCAGCAGCGATTGATGGTAATACTTTTAATTCATCAATCATAATTCGGTTTAAGACACCCAAAGTGAGAAGAGACATAATCCCCAATCCCATTTGGAATAAACCCAGTCGAAACATTGTTAGAAGTTTGATTTTAGGCATAATAGGCAAAATTAACTAGATCCTTTATAAAGCTTTGTTAATTATCATAATCTATCAATTAGATTTAAAAATTTAAGATATAGTATAATAATTAATGGAAGATTAAAATTAGACCATAGCTAAAAGTCTAGAAAAACTTCCTTTAAAGACCATCATTCCCCCAAAAATTGAAATAATGCCGAGATCAACCAATAATTCAAGAGATAAAAAGTGTTGAAAAGTAAAACAAAAACTTGGTAAAATTATGCTAGGATAGTTATATACTAGCCATAGAAGCTAAATTTAAACATCAATCAACCTTGAAACACAAAAATAAATTGCATAAACTAAAAAACTAGACTAGATAAAATAGTGTACTTAATTAAAACAAAAAATTAGAGGTATTAATGGCTACAAATAATACTATTACAAAAAATCCTGATAAAGAAAAAGCCTTAGGCGTAGTATTAAATCAAATAGAAAAAAACTTTGGGAAAGGCGCAATTATGCGTTTAGGGGATGCTGCCCAAATGAAGGTAGAAACTATTCCCAGTGGAGCCTTAACCTTAGATTTAGCATTAGGAGGGGGCTTACCAAAAGGTAGAATCATTGAAATATATGGGCCAGAAAGTTCAGGTAAAACAACCTTAGCATTACACGCCATTGCTGAAGTCCAAAAAATAGGAGGAGTAGCAGCATTTGTTGATGCAGAACACGCATTAGATCCCACCTATTCCCAAGTTTTAGGAGTAGATATCGAAAATCTTTTAGTTGCTCAACCAGACACAGGAGAATCAGGTTTAGAGATTGTAGATCAATTAGTTCGCTCTGCCGCCGTAGATATTGTTGTAGTTGACTCAGTAGCAGCATTAGTACCTAGAGCAGAAATTGAAGGGGAAATGGGAGATACTCAGGTGGGTTTACACGCTCGTCTCATGAGTAAAGCATTACGGAAAATTGCTGGTAATATTGGGCGATCGGGTTGTACAGTTATTTTCCTAAACCAATTACGTCAGAAAATTGGTATCACTTATGGTAGCCCAGAAGTAACAACAGGTGGTAATGCCTTAAAATATTATGCCTCTATTCGTTTAGATATCCGCAGAATTCAAACCCTTAAAAAAGGAACTGAAGGAGAATATGGAATTCGTGCCAAAGTTAAAGTAGCAAAGAATAAAGTAGCTCCTCCTTTTCGTATTGCTGAATTTGATATTATCTTTGGTAAAGGAATTTCTCGTCTAGGTTGTCTGATAGATTTAGCCGAAAAAACAGATGTAATTACTCGCAAAGGTGCTTGGTATAGTTATAATGGTGATAATATTTCTCAAGGTAGAGATAATGCCGTGAAATATTTAGAAGAAAACCTAGAACTATCAGAAAAGATTGAACTAGAAGTAAGGGAAAAATTAGATATCTCAAATGTACTTTTTGATGGGGATTCTGATAACGAAAACGGTAGCTTAGAACTGGAAGACGAATAAAATAATAGCTCTTAGAAATGCAATAGAGTTGAGGTGGGATGTCAATTTTAGGTGATAAAAATTCCCACTATTCTATTTACGAACTAAAAATATTTTTTGTGAAATTAAGAATATAAGGCAGATTATTATAAAATATAAAAAATAAATTAATTTAAATCTTACCTAACCATAAAAATTACCTACTCTTGAATTTCACCCTTCATCTTCCTCCGGAGCTTTATCTATACGAAAAAGCCAAACCATAAGAGCTACAAGACCGATTTGTAAGGCAAAATTAGGTAAAGCCGATGAAACATCCCTTCCTGCCGCTAACTGAGCTAAAAATACCAATGCCCCCAAACCTCCAGAAGCTCCAAAACTAAAGTAGATAAATTTTCTTAAACCTCGATAAGGAGCCTTAGCTTCAGCCCTAAGTCGGGCGTATTTTTCAGGAGAAAGTTTTGGTTTAGATGAATTTTTCATAGTGTAATGTTTTAGTATTGTTTTATTAGATTTAACTTTTGAAGGAAATTTAAATAAGGGAATTTAAATTATGATACAAGTAAAACAGCCTCAAAGCATTTTATTTTGTCAACATGGCATGGCTGATACTAACAAGCCTATGACAAAATTAGCTAATATTTTAGCCTCATCAGATGTTCATGTACTAGTACCAGATTTAGGATATTTTAACACTCTAGTTCAAATCAAACCTTTAATTCAAAAAGTTGAAAAATTAGCTGAGGAAACCTTTGAAAAATACTCCAATATTCCAACCCGTATTGTTGCTCATTCTCTTGGTGGACTTATCTGGGTAGAAATCCTGTCTCATCATCGACAATGGTGGGATCGAATCGAATCATTAGTTTTATTAGGATGCCCCATTGGTGGAGCCGATTTAGCCAGAATAGTGGATCCCTTTGGTTGGGGAGTAGGTATTGCCAAAGATTTAGGAAAAAACCGTAGATTTTTGGCTGAGAAAATTGCTGCTGTAATTCCCACTTTAGTAGTAGCTGGAAACTCTACTGGTGGTGGTGATGGTACCATTCCTTTAGAATCCACTAAACTTAAACACGCCCATTTTGTTTGTTTAGATGGTGTTTCCCATCCTCAATTGAGAGATGATCACCCCGATGTCGTTAAAACCATCCAAGAATTTTGGTCTCAACCTAGACAACCTTTACCAGCTTCAGAAGATAGTCTCATTTCCGATTTGATTTTCTATTTCAGACGCTTACCAGGAATTACCGATGCTAGTGAAAGGGATTTCTCCAAAGCAGAAACTGTGTTATCTTTTTCTGATGGAACTACAATTCGCACTTGGACTAATATGGTAGGTGTTCTTCACGTATTTATTGGTAATCCTCAAAATAAATGTCAATATGCAGGTTTTGTTGGTTGGATACATACTGCAGGCCTTCAAGATGCCATCGAAAGTCTCAAAAATTGTGTCGTAGATTAGAGAAAGGATCATACTTCTAAAGTGATCCTAAAAATTTGTTATTACCTTACTTAAAATACAGCCAAAAATAATTTACCAAATATATAATAAAAACTTCTAAACTTAACCCATAGAAAATAACCATGGTAAAAGAATTAATTGGAAGAGATATATTAGGAATAGCAGATTTAACAACCTCAGAAATCCAACAACTCTTAGAACTTGCAATCCAACTCAAAACAGGAAAAATCAAACCACAATGCAATAAAGTATTAGGACTATTATTCTACAAAGCCTCAACTCGCACCAGAGTATCTTTTAGTGTTGCCATGTATCAATTAGGAGGGCAAGTCATCGATCTCAACGTCAGTCAAACCCAAGTAGGAAGAGGGGAGCCAATTTCTGATACAGCCAGAGTCTTAGATCGATATTTAGATATTTTAGCCATTCGCACCTTTAAACAAGAAGATTTAGAAACCGTTGCCAAATATGCCGAGATTCCCATTATTAATGCTTTAACAGATTTAGAGCATCCCTGTCAAATCTTAGCTGATTTATTAACCATTCAAGAGAAATTTGGTTCTTTATCAGGTATTACCTTAACTTATCTAGGAGATGGAAATAATGTTGCTCATTCTCTCATATTAGGTGGTGCTTTAATGGGAATGAATGTTCGCATCGCTACCCCAAAAGATTATGAACCCAATCCAGAAATAGTTAACAAAGCAAAACAACTTAATCAAAACTCAACAGAAATTCTCATCACAGATGATCCTTTAACAGCCATTAAAGATTCACAAGTAGTTTACACAGATGTTTGGGCTTCAATGGGCCAAGAAGATAAAGCTCAAAACCGGATTCCTATTTTTCAGCCTTATCAAGTCAATCAACAACTCATGAATCATGCCGCTAAAGATGCCATTGTCTTGCACTGTTTACCCGCCCATCGCGACGAAGAGATTACCGATGAAGTAATAGAAGGGAAACAATCTCAAGTCTGGAATCAAGCTGAAAATCGAATGCACGCCCAGAAAGCTTTGATTGTCAGTTTATTAGGTATTTAACCTATCTTAAAACTCTCTTTAGAGATAAGAATTACTTTTGCCTCCTGCTGTAAGATAGTACTTATGTTCTAAATAAAGTAATTATGAATCTTTTAATTTTAGTACTATGGAAAAGCTTACAGATGCCCAACAAGAACTCTATAATTGGTTGGTAGAATATATTAACACAACTAAACACGCACCTTCTATTCGTCAAATGATGGAAGCAATGAAATTGAGATCTCCTGCACCAATACAAAGTCGTTTAGAGAGATTGCGGAGTAAAGGGTATATTGATTGGTGTGAAGGGAAAGCTAGAACTATTCGCCTTCTAAAGGATAGTCCCACAGGATTACCGATGTTAGGAACCATCGCAGCAGGAGAGTTAGTTGATCCTTTTACTGATGTTAGAGAAAAATTTGATTTATCTGGTCTTTTTTATAGTTCTAATCTCTTTGCGTTAAAAATCTTAGGAGATAGTATGATTGGAGATCTGATTTTGGACGGAGATATTGCTATTTTACGCTCTGTTTCTCCTGAAGAAAACATTCAAAATGGTGAAATTGTTGCAGCTAGAGTGAAAGGATATGGTACTATTTTAAAGCACTTTTATTGTCGGGATGATAAAGTTATTCTCAAGCCTTCTAATACTAAATATAAACCAATTAGATTATTACTTGATCAGTTAGATATACAAGGAATATTAGTCGGACTTTGGCGTAACTACGAAAAGAAATAATTTTTTTTACAGTAATTATCTATTTTATTCCCTAGTTTTTGAGGTCAAATGTTAGCTAATTTTTCTTTAATAGTAATATAGATGAAGAATGGGGAGAATGGTAATATCATTTTTCCAAAACCATAATATACTTGGGCACGGTGAGACAAGGAGGATAAGGAGAACAAGGGGGACAAGGGAGATAGATTTTGGGTTGGGAATCAGCAAGAAAAAGAGAGCTTTAACTCTATCATCTTTTTAGAAATTTGGTATAAGAATGGGGAGATAGAGAATTATCCCTTGATAGTATAGAGTAGGGAAAATAAATTTTCCTTAATTATCTTAGATTTAGGATTTTTAAACTCTATCATTATTTTATAAAATCAGTGTTACAACTTATGTTTATATTTATTCGCAAATTTTTTTGATTGTTCAGATATATTTGTGGCAAAAATATAAATATACTTAATTTCTAATTATATTTAATCACAATAGGCTGATTATTTTGCTCTTTATCTATAACTTTTCCAATCATACTACTATTTTGATAACCTGCAAGCTGTAATGCTTTTAAACATTCATTTGCTTTTTCTGCTGGTATAGCTGCAAGCAAACTACCAGAAGTTTGAGGATCGAATAAAATATGATATTTAGGAAAATCCATCGCTGCTTTAAAATTACTAATATAATAATTAGAAGCCTCCAAATTTTGTAAATGTAGAGAACTAGTTATTCCCATTGCTAAAGCTTCCATCGCCCCATCTAAAACAGGAATCCCATTTAAATCTAATTCTATCCTCATTTTTCTCTTTGGAATCATTTCCAATAAATGCCCCAATAACCCAAAACCAGAAATATCTGTACAAGCAGTTGCTCCATATTCTAAAAATATCTTAGATGCTGCTTCATTGGAATGTAACATAGATTCAATAGCATTATCAATCCATCTTCCTTTTGTCAAATAACGCATATCAGCAGCAAAAAGAGTTCCTGTGCCTAAAGCTTTAGTGGAAATTAATACATTTCCTAACTCTAATCCATCCTTTCTTAAGAGTTTATCTTGTGATACTAATCCATTGCAAGCTAAACCAAAAGCTAATTCTTTCCCTTCGATCGTATGACCACCAATTAAAGAAGTCTGAGTTTCTTGGAGAATTTTTTGCGCACCAGATAAAAGTTGATAAAGAGTTTCTTCCAATTTATCTTCATTTCCATAAGGAATTGTCACCACCGCCAAAGCAGTATCAGCCGTAGCACCCATAGCAAATAAATCGTTCAAACAATGATTTACTGTAATTTGACCAAAAAGAAAAGGATCATTAATCAAACTAGGAAAATAATCAATCGTATGGACCATTAATTTATCCTTTGGAGTCTTCACAACAGCAGCATCATCAGGAGAATGTATACCAAGAATAATATTTTCTCCTTCAATAACTTGTAATCTCTTTAAAACTCGTCTTAAAACATTACTACCAATTTTAGAACCACATCCAGCACAACGCATTTCATCAGTCATTTTTTCCACTAACTTTGGTTTTGTCGCCTTCATTGGAGATAAACTACTAAAACGTTGCATAAAATCAGTATCAAGATAATCCTTAAAATTCCATAATAAACGTGATTCTAAAGCGAAAAATCCTCTAGAAGCTATGGCACTTTTATCCCCGGTACCGATTAAACTCAAATATTCCTTTTGTGGTTTAAAAGATTTGAGAGGTTTTCCCAAGACAATGCGTTGTATATTTTCAAAGAGAGGTTTTCCCTGACGCACCGCAAATACTCCTGCCTTTGGCCGAGGATGATTCACCATGGTAGCAATATCTCCTGTGGCAAAAACATGAGGATGAGAAACTGATTGAAGAGTATCTTCTACTAAAATAAATCCATCTAAATCTGTTAGTAATCCTGATGACTTTAACCAACTTTGTGCCGATGCTTGTGTCACCCAAAAAATATAATCTGACTCGACAATGACATCAGTATTTAAATCAGAATCATAAATTAATTTTTGATGGTTAACTTCTTTAACATTAGTTTTTAAATAGACATTGATTCCCCTTTCAATTAAGATAGTTTCTAATCTTTTCCCAACCCAATTCTTGTGATTTTCTAATAACTTCTCTCCTCGATGAAACAGATTGATAGTTAACTTCTCTTTTGGTAAGATATTCAGTAGCCGAGTTTGCATATTTAAAGCTAATTCAACACCACCTGCGCCTCCTCCCACCAAACTAATCGTTAATGGTTGATCTCGATTCTCAGCTACTTTTTCCAGAATTTGATTCCATATTGCTAAAAATTTGGCTACAGGTTTGACAGGAATAGTATATTCTTGTGCTCCTTTTACGGAAATTTTGTTAGGAGTGCTACCAATATCAATGGATAAATAATCAAAGGCAACTGGTGGATGAGATTGACAGATTACCTTCTGATTACTTAAGTCAATACCAATAGCTCGATCGACATATAATTGAGCATTCGCAAAACGACTCAGGGGGCGTAAATCGATATGTGTTTCATCAAAACTGTAGAAACCTGCCACATAAGCTGGTAACATTCCTGAATAAGGGGTATGGGTGCGATCGCTAATGAGGGTAAGACGCACTCCGGGTAAAGGATTCATCCCTAATAGTTTCAAGGCGATAGCGTGACTGTGGCCGCCACCAATGAAAACTATTTCTTTAACGATTGGTTGATTAACTGCTTCCACTATTGAATATCTCTTAATATCTTGTGAATTTCTTCTACTTGTAGATTGTAATCATTATCTCTGAAAACAGGTAGACTATTTTGTAACGAAATGGATTCCATCAAATCAATCCAAGATTTACAACCGCCATATTCTTGATGGTATGGGATTTGAAAAGTTTGAGGTAATTTGTAAGTGCGCAATAACAAAAGATATAAAGGTTGAGTTGGTTTCCAATGGAAACGTTTATTTAAAAATTCCGAATTCCAAATATGGTAAGGAGATAAAGCCTCTAAAATTGATTTATTGGTTAGGGAAAAAACATTAGTTATTTCAGCCCAACTATTAATAGAAATACTGTTTGAAGGCTTTATGGAATTAATAGATTTAACTTCGTCTAATTGAAAATATTCTGGTTTTAATAATTCAAGTTTTTGATGTTCGTAAGTAGGATAAAGTAAAACCCGATGGTATTTTATTTGAAATTTTCCTGCTACTTCTTTGATGCCTCCTTTTCTTAGTAAAAGAAGAGTTTTTCCTGCTTCTAATGCTTTAATAGTGATAGCCCATTCTTTCAAAGCAGAATTCAAACTAGAATTTAAACTAGTATCAAGTTGATTAAAAATAGAAGATTCCATTTTTTCTTTTTAATTTTTTAGAGAAATAGATGTCAATATTGCATTTAGGTATTAGCTTAAAATATTAGTTTTTTATTCTTAGTATAAATTACTCTTAAAAAGATAAGGAAAATAAAAGAAGATAATTGAAATAAGCAAGAATTAAAGTGTTATTAAAAATCATGATATTTAATACTTTAATCTTGATTTAAAGTTAGTCTTAAATCTCCGTGATATTTGAGTCTTCCTTATCTTTAAGATTTTAGATATTAAATTTAAAATTAATTTATTTATTTATTGATAAGTAGGAAAATCAATATAACCTTCTTTTTCAAAAGAATACCAATCTTTAATATCAGCAGGAGGATTCAATTCCCAATTGTTAGCAAAACGTTCAACTAAATCAGGATTACTAATAAATGATCGTCCAAAAGAGATTAAATCACCATATCCTTCCACTAGAACTTGTTCTGCTGTTTCTTGTGTATAGCCACAATTTCCCATTAGAGGAATAGAAGTATAAGATTGAATATCAGCTAAACTCATAGGCTCACCTAATTCATGAAAACCAAAAGCTAAACCATCCATAATATGGAGATAACCTAACTCAAAAGCTTCTAATTTTTCCACTACATAAGTAAAAGTTTCTCGATAATCAGGAGATCCCATATCATTAAAAATACCATTAGGAGAAAGTCTAACACCGATACGATTGGCAGGCCATACAGTAAGAATAGCTTCTACAATTTCTTGAAGAAAATGGAATCGATTTTCGATGCTTCCACCATATTTATCTTGACGATGATTAGTTTTAGACTGTAGGAATTCATCAATCAAATAACCATTAGCCCCATGAATTTCTACCCCATCAAAACCAGCCATTTTTGCCAACTCAGCAGCTTTGCGATAATCTTCAACCACTCCAGGAATTTCCTCAGTTTCTAAAGCCCTAGGGGTTTCATAAGATTGTTTACCAATGGGAGTATGAATATATTCACCATTAAGCTTAATGGCAGAAGGTGCCACAGGTAATTGTCCATTCTCATAAAAACTACTATGAGAAGCACGCCCGCAATGCCAAAGTTGAAGGAATATATAAGAACCTTTACTATGAACAGCATCTACTACTTGTTTCCAGGCTTGGGCTTGTTCTTCAGTATAAATTCCTGGTACTTGTTGCCATCCTATAGCCTGTTTGGAAATAGAAGTGCCTTCTGAGATAATCAAACCTGCCGATGCTCTTTGGGCATAATATTCAGCCATCAAAGCATTAGGCATTTGTTCTGTGCCAGCCCGCGATCGAGTCATAGGAGCCATGACTACTCGATTTTTCAGTTCTAAATCCCCTAATGTAAAAGGGCTAAGTAAAGTTGGTGATTTTGTTGGAGTAGCCATTTATTTCTTTCCTTAAAATATTTAATTAAAGATTCCCTGTTGTTCATCATCAAGATTATAAAAGATTGTAGGTGATATTAAATTAATTTATCATATTTTTTTTATTTTTATATTTCAATAATAGTTGATAAAATAATTCACAAAAAGAATAATACAAACTATAAATATTATTCTTCTTCTATTCTTTCAAGATTCCCTCCTTTCACCCAAGCTTTTTCATCTAAACGAACAACTATAATTCTCTGCCAATCTCCATCTTCTGTTTCTTCCACAACAATAACTTCTTCATTATACGGAATCACTCCTACTGCTTTTGAATCTATAGTTGGTTCGACTCGTAGACGTAATCCTTGAGGCCAAGTTACTCTAGCCTTATACTTACCTAATAGTGAATCATCCTTTTCCGATTTTTGTTCTGAAATTCGGTTTTTATCTTCTGGATAAATTGGTTTTTCTGGAGATTCAGAAAGTCTTTGATAAATAAAATAATAACCAGCACCTACTGCACCGGCTGCTACAATTAATATTCCTACAACTACACCAATTGTTACCTTAAATATATCTGTTATTACTTTCATTTGCCTAATTAATTAAGAATAGGATTATTTAAACCATGTTCACGAGAAGCCATTCTTGCTTTTCCAGAAGCCGCCCAATTTTGCAGGAATTCGATTTCTTCTTTAGCTGTGCGGGCCAAGGGAATAATTTGACTAGCTGCTTCTAAAATATCTTCAGAAGTAAAATCTCGATTTTGACTAAATCCAATGTGCATAGCTTCAATTAAAGTTTGTTCAATTTCTGCACCTGAAAAATCTGGAGTTTCATAAGCTAAACGTTTGAGATCATAATTTTTCAGATTATGAGGGCGTAATCTAGATAAATGAACATTAAAAATAGCTTCTCTTTCTACTTGGGAGGGTAAACCCACAAAGAATATTTCATCAAACCTACCTTTCCGGACCATTTCTGGGGGTAAATTTTGAATATTATTAGCAGTTGCCACCACAAAAACCGGCGATTGTTTTTCTGCCAGCCAAGTGATAAAAGTTCCAAAGACACGGGAAGTTGTCCCCCCATCTCCTTTTCCTTCAAATCCTGAGAAGGCTTTATCAATTTCATCAATCCAGAGTATGCAGGGGGCAAGGGCTTCTGCTAAATTGATCATTTGCCGAGTGCGGGATTCTGATTCACCTACTAAACCTCCAAAAAGACGGCCCACATCTAAGCGTAATAAGGGTAAATGCCAATGATGGGCTATGGCTTTAGCAGTAAGTGATTTACCCGTACCTTGGATTCCCACTAGTAATAAACCTCTAGGGTGAGGGATTCCATAGGCTCTAGCTCGATCGCTAAAAGCACCTCCTCTACGTAATAACCAATCTTTTAAGTTATCTAAACCACCAATATCAGAAATTTCTTCTTTTGCTGGATAGTAATCTAAGATTTGGGTTTGTCTGATGGATTGACGTTTTTCTTCAAGGATGAGCTCCACATCTTCTGATTCTATCGTACCATGGCCTGCAAGACAACGACTTAAAACTCTACGGATTCTTTCGATGGATAATCCTTGTGCAGCTCTCACTAATTCATTTAGTAATGTATCGGAAAAGGATATTTGGGTTGCACTAAAGAGATTTTGAATTTCGGTTTTGATTTCTGAACCTGTGGGTAAGGGAAAGTCTAATATGGTTAAGGTTTCTCTTAATTCGTTGGGAATGGAAATTTCTGAGGAAACGATGACAATATTTTTGGGTTGAGATTTTAAACTTCTGGAGAGATTGCGAAGTTTACGAGAGATGGAGATATCTTCTAAAAAACGATTAAAGTCTCTGAGGATAAATACTCCTCCTACTTTCTCTGGTAATTTTTCTACAAATTCTAATGCTTGAAGGGGATTACGTTGCCCATATCCTGAGTTATTGGGATTATCTTGGTAACCATCTACAAAATCCCAGATATATACTGTCCGATTTCCGACTTTTTGGCTACAATTTTTGATGGTTATTTCCAATCGTTCTTCTTCTGCTGTGGTAATAAAGATGATGGGATAACAGGCTCTTAGTAATAATTCAAATTCTTGATTCCAGTTCATTTTTTCCGATCTTATTAATTCTTTTGGGTTTTATTTAATGATTAATCAATATTTATTAACAAATTAAATTTTGAGTTATTAATCATAAATCATAAAATATTTTAATTTTTATAATTTTCTTTTTAAGGCTTCTAATCCAGCCCAACGTCTGTCTATGGTTGGATTTGGTGTTGATAAATTTGCTGGAGTTTTGCAGTTTTTGCCACACAATTTTCTCATGGGCATACTTAAACATAATTGTTCGTATAACCAACTTTGTGGGTTAAAATTTCCCCATGGAGCTAGTTTCTCTGACAAATCTTCTTGAGTTATTTCTCTTTCTTGAGGTAAGTTTTTGTCAAATAATGCTACATTTTTATCTAGCCAAATAATTTCTTTGGTGTTTATTCCTAGACGATGATTGTATTGTTGTAAACAGCGATCGCATTTTAGAGTTACAATTGTTTCCACTTTTGCTTTTATTTCTAAATAATTGCCACCATGGATTAGGATTATTTTGCCTTTTATTGGGGTTAAAGTATCCAATTCTGTTAGGAATTCATCGACATTAATTTCCTTTTTTTTGTTGGGATTATTAAGTAAATTTGGAATATAAATTGTTTCCATGTTCCCCGCCTCTAATTGATAACTCTATAAAAGTAATAATTTAAAGAATAATTAACTAATTAAGTCAATTTATTAATTATCTTAAATAATCATTAGTCCCAATTTGGAACTAATGAAAATCTTAACGAAGACGAATAATTAAGCGTCGATCTGGCTCTTGACCTCTACTTTCGGTTTGTAAATCTTTGGAGTTTTCTAGGAAAGAATGTATTTGTCGACGTTCAGCAGATGAAAGATTTTTAATTTCTTTTTCTTTTCCTGTTGATCTGACTTGTTGGGCTACTCTTTCTACCATTTGAAAAAGTTCTTCTTGACGTTGATATCGATATCCATCTATTTCAACGGTATAAGCTTTTTGGGAATTGCGATCGCAATCCATATTTACCAAAGTATTAGTGAGATATTGGATGGCATCAATAGCGTGGCCTTTTTCTCCGATTAAGATTTGGATTTGTTTGGGGGTTAAATTAGTTTTATCGATTACTAACCAACAAGATCGATCATCTTCTTCAATTTTTAAGGGGCTAACTAAGGCATCAATACCCATTAAATATAGTAGTTCTTCTAACCAATCTTTTCCGAGATCGATGGTTTCAACATCTATCATTATTTTTAATCCTAAAGATTGTTATTTTTTCTTAGAATCGGTTTTGCCAAAACCAGATCCTGGTTTTTTTTGTTCTTTATTGATTTTGTTTGTTTTGTTGTTTTTGTTAGTTTTTGGATTAGCTTTATTAGTTTTTTGATTTCTCTGGGGTTTTTCTAAAGGTTTTGAGAAATTTTTGGAGAGATTATTATTAGGAATTGATTCTCCGGTGGTAGTAATGGTTTGAATTTCTTGGAAAGTATCAGATTTTCTTTGTAACTTTCTTTCTTGTTGTTTTTCTGCTTTTTCCTGTTGCTCTACCAATTTTTGTAAGTTTTCTGGTAAAGGTTCACGCATTATTATTAAGGTTTGAAGTGTTTGGAAGACATTGGCGATGACAATATACATTAAAACCCCAGCAGGTAGGGGGAAAAAGAGAAACATTCCACTAAAGATAATTGGAGTTATTTTGTTAACTGCTTGTTGTTGGTTAGCCGCTCCTCCTGAACCAGCATTTTGTTTCCCTGAAAGTTCTTGGTTAAGATAGAGACTAAAACCAAAAAAGATCACCATTGCTAAGATATCCCAGTTAATTGTGCCGTCAGGTGAAGTTACACCGACTCGACCTAGGGCTTTGATAAATAAGAATCCTTTTGAGGCAGCAATTCCGGGTACAGTTACTTCAACTGTGACATCTCCTGGTGCTAAGGCTTCTATTGTGCCATCTGAATTAATATTGATTTTTTCTTCACCTTTTTTGACGACAAAATTAGGCTTGATCTGAGTATCTGAGTATTGATCTACTAGATTTTCTAAAGATGTTCCTCCAGCATTTTCTAATTTGATTTGGGTTTCTTGTCCTTCTACTAACTTATTTCCTCCAGGTAGGACTGCTAATATTCGATCATGATTTCCTTCATCCACATATACATTTTTGGGTTTTGTTGTAAATATTTGTGGTTGAATTTGTTCTATTTGTTCTTTTGGGAAAACTTGAAGATCAACTGTATAATTTATATCACTAAATGGTGAACCTCTTAGGGTAGCAAATAGGGCAAATAAAATTGGCATTTGTAGCAAGAGAGGGAAACAACCAGCTAAAGGGTTGCCAAATTCTTGCATAAGCTTCCCCATTTCTTCCTGCTGTTTAGAGGGGTTATCTTTATACTTTTTTTGAATTTCTTCTTGTCGTTCTTTCATTAGTGGTTGGGTAATCCGCATTTTTCTCATATTACGAATTTGCCCAGCACTAAGAGGAAATACTGCGAAACGAACTACTAAGGTTAAGGCTATAATTGCTAACCCGTAGCTTGGCACAATCCCGTAGAAAAAATCTAGGATTGGCAACATTATATTAGTGGAAATAAAATTTATTCCAAAATCCATAGGTCCAAAGTCCAGTTAAGAGCGTTTATTGGTTTTTTTGTATTTAAATTCTTGGTATTTAAATTCTTGATTGATTGTCTTTCTTTCTCCTTCCATTGAGCTTATCGGGCAATCACTGATTCTAGAGGGCGATCTGTTTTATCTGCGATTCTTTGTGCCATATAATCATGTATTTCTCTAAATCTTGGGACTGAGCGCATTTCTAAACGACTTCTATCTTTAAGAGTTACTACTATATCTCCCCAGAATCCTAATCCTCTGGGTATTTTAGCTATTTTTACTGCTTCTGAATATACTATATCTGTCCGATCTCGCCCCATCCAACCTCCTGTTACTGAGATTCGACGATCGCTGATTCGATAACGCAACCAGATTGCTCTTACTATGGATCCCACTGTTAAAGGTAAACAGATTACTGTAAATCCTAATAAAATATTTACGATCAAATCCCCAATATGAGGACCTCCTTCATAGAAGATATTTTCTTTAATGCCCATTAATTGATTTTACTTTTACTAACAACTTTTTTAATTCTCTCAAAAAATTGTCATATTTGCATTCTTTTGCCACGGATTTTACTACAATAAGTATTTTCCATCCTTTGGGAAATGTAGGCAATAATTCTCTCATTGCTCCTCTAATCTGGCGTTTGATGCGATTGCGAATTACTGCTTTTTTGGATACTTTTTTGCTAATGGATATCCCTATTTTGGTTTCTTTGAGAGAATTTTCCTTACTTTTAGATTCTGGGGGTAAGGCTCGCAATGATAAATGGGAACTATGGCGGCGAATGCCCCTAGAGTAAACGATTTTAAAATCTTCTCGCCGCTTAAGTCTGTTGGTTCGAGGCAATCCCACTTTTTCGATCGAATAATGGTTTGATTTTTCTTTTTTGTCTGATTAGACTGATTAGACTGATAAACGATGTCTTCCTCTTTTTCTTCGTGCTTGAATTACTTTACGACCATTTTTGGTTCTCATTCTGGCACGAAATCCTGATTTTCTTTTTTGTTTTCGATTAGTCCCTTCTAGGGTTCTCTTACTCATTAACTTTTATTATCTCCTGAATTTTTGACACATTTTCCTATTATAACATTACTTAACCAAGTAAGTAATGTATAATTAAGAATTCAGAGTGGATCATTTCAGAAGCTTTATCTTTATTAGTCTTTTTCCCAACACAATTTGGAAATTGTTTCTTCTGATTTAGCCTCTACCAATACTTAGAATCCATGTTCCTAAATAGAGACCTACAGGTATTTCTCCTGGGGCAAGAATTTGACAATGGAAATAGAATGTTCCACCTGAATCTGGGTTTTTAACATTGGATAATACCAATTCTACTCTTCTACTTTCAGTAATTGGTTCTTCTAATGTGATTTCTATGAGTTGGCTTTCTTTATCCCAAATTACTTCTCTTAAGGGTAAGGATACTTGTTTTTTTCCTTGTCTGATCCGAACTTCTACACTATCTGTGTCAAATTTGCCTTCATAATAATCTGGATATACAATGATAAATTTTGCTGCTCCTTGGGTTAGTTTTTTTCCTGGAATTCTTAATCGATATCGATCCCATCCTCCAGGCCTACCACCAAAATCTAAATAATATCTTAGAATGTTCTCTCTTTGGATTCCACTAAATATGGTTAATCCCGGATTGTTTTGAGCATTTGCTACCATTCCTATTCCAGTGATTAAGCTACTGGATATTGCTAATGCAGCTAAAAATTTTTTGGTTGTTAATTTTTTTAAAAACATGGTCTTCAAATTTTGATGGTTAATTTTATTTCAACTTAACAGTTCCGAGCTATTGACGTTTATATTTTTTAAAAGTTTTGGTTAAATCCTTAACATAGCTTAAAGATTAACACTAATTTTTCTAAATTGCTATATTATTCTATCAACTCCAAACCATTTTTGCAGAATCTTCATTGATAAGTAATTAATCTTTAGTTATTCTGAAAATTTTAAGATTATATTGCTATATATTTTCTAAAAATACTTTTATTCTTAAGAATATAGTGAACTCAAGGATCTATTATTAGTTCTAAATTATTCTTTTTTTTTACTTCAAATATTTTTTATTGTTCAGATTTAAATCCTAATTGTTTTATATAAAGAATAAATAGCAGCAATGATGTAAATCATGACCTCCAAAAA
>JANQIW010000070.1 GCA_028281945.1 Prochloraceae cyanobacterium PL24a_bin.78 | reverse complement strand
CAAAATCTCACTAAAAAAGCTCACTCTTTGGGTTTCGACCTTAGTCCTCAATCTATATCACCTCAAGGTAGTTGACTTTGTTTCTTAGGAGAGGGATATCTCTCTTTTTTGATCTTCTCCTCAAAGTCAAAAACATTATAACTCAACTCAAAACACTTCTCAATTCCATGTAATATATTTGTTTTTTTTGTAACTCTAGCTTAATTTTCTCAAAATGAGAATTGCTGCTTTACTGATATTGATGGACTAATACCAATTTTCTAAAATAATGATAGAGATTAAAAATCATATATCTTTAACTCCCAATCTAAAATCTATCTTCCTTGTCTCCCTTGTCTTCCTTGTCTCCCCATTACCGTTGGCGTAGCCTCTGCGTAAGCAGAAGTCTATCATACTTTTGGAAAAATGATATAATTGTCAATTTATTTTTTGGGTCAAAAATTCATCCCCACCCTGATTCGGAATAAGGAATTCTTTTTGACATTTGAGTTAAAAACCTGAAGGGGAGACATGGAAGGCTATAAGCAAGATTCTATAAGGGTTGCAGCCCTGAGTCCTCGTTTATAATCAGGCCACGTAGAGCGGATTTAATTTCATTAATGCTCTCGATTCAGCCCGAAATAATTTCAAAGAATCTACCCCATCTTTTCCTTTTAAACCCAAATAAAAATCACTATGTCTACGTTCTTTTCTATTTTTTTCCCTTATTTTACCGACATATTTGGCTAATCTTTTTTTCCTGATTATGGCCCCTGATATTGTGGATTGAGAATAAGCTAAAGTTATTAGTAATATTAAAGAAATAAGGCGATGTCCTTTTAATTGTGTTTTCTCCAAATCATAGCCACCTTTTTTGAAATCACGGAACATTTCTTCTATTCCAATTCTTTTTTTGTAAGCTTCTACACTATCTTCAAGATTTGAAAAATTAGTTAAAATAAACCATGCTTCATCTTGCGCTATACCTCGATATTTACCTTGACATTGAACTGCTATATTGCCACCAATAAATCATGAGCGTTTTGGTAACTTTAACTCCTTGAAAAAAAACCGACATTCCTGGCTTTAAACCTAAATCTTGTAATGATTTCCAAACTTTTTCTTTAAAAGAAATAAAAGTGTTTTTCCTCAACAAAAATGAATATAAGATATTTTTTTGTTTTTCCAACCAATGTGCAAGTTCAACTGAACAGAATTCTCGCTTCACCTAAAACCACTATTTGATAATTTTTAAGTACTGAAAATACTTGACTTAAAATCTTAACTTGTAGTTCAAAATCACTGCTCCCTGTATGATCTAATAATTCAAAATATAGGGGAATTCCTCTCTTGTTTATTATCAAACTTACCATTATTAAATTAATAGATCGCCATTGGGTTCTATCAATGACTATATGCACTTTTTCTTGATTATCAAATATTAGTGGAAGCCATGCTTTGACAATAGGTAGCCAAATTGTTTCAATAGTCAATATTGGAACTTCTAAAAATCGCATTATTTTTTTTCTACGACTAGCAAAAATGATTGGAAGCGGAAATTTATTAGCTAATTCTTCTAGTTTTACTTCTCTATAGACATTTAATAATTTTACCAAAATTAATGTTATTAAATATTCAGATAATGTTCGTATTTTTATTAAATGATTATGATAGAAATCAGGTAGCATTTTTTTTTGGAAAAACAAGATCTGGACTTATTTATTTAAACTCATAGTGTGCTCAAATCCTTGCATAATAAGCTTTTGAGGATTCTTTGTCTCCCCGTCAGGTTAAAAACCCAAATTTTGTACCGCAGCTTTTTTAGTTTCCTCCCCTCGACGATCATACTTAGATGTTGTAATCACAGAAGAATGACCAGCTAATTTTTGTACCGTCACCAAATCCACACCAGCATCCAACAAATCAGAACAAAAAGTACGACGAAAATCATGAGGAGAAAAAGACTCTATACCAACCTGAGCCGCTCTTTTTCGCATAATTTTCAAGACAGCATCAGGAGTCATATGGCGAAACTCGATATTTCCTCCTTTATTTACTGGACATAATAATGCTCCAGGACCCTCTCCTCGTAATACTATCCAGTTATTCACATATTCAATAGCAACTTTTGGTAAATAAACTTTCCTAGTTTTATTACCTTTACCATGATTTATGAATATAGTACCCGTATCAGCCTCGAAATCCGATATCGTCAAAGAAATTAATTCAGCACGACGAATCCCAGTGCCCCTAAGAATGGCTATCATTGCGCCATCTCTAATATCACGAGGATTATCGCTGTTGATGCAACTTTCCATTAATGCCTCAATTTCAGAAGCACTTAAAGCCCTCCCTTTCTGTGGAGAATCCCCATTGACATCATCAATGGAAGATGCCTTCCAAAAATCATCTGAATTAATCAGATCCAATTTTCTAGCTTCCAAAAGAACCCTTCTCAAAGCAGAAAGAGATTGATTTGTTGTGGCAGGGGAAAATTTTTTCATCAAAACAGATCTCACGATCGCTGCATGGCGATATCGCAAAGCTGACCAATCCAAAGTCAAAGCATCACATTCGCCCTCTGTAAGTATAGAGGCGATTTTATCAAGAGCTTTCCTCATGGTGTATTTTGATCGAGGAGACGACAAAGAATCAAGATAGACAGCAGCAGGATGAACCGTCAAAGGTATAGGAGTAGGTAATTTTAGGTTATTTTTGGCTTCTATTTGAGAGAGATTTTCTACCATGTATATTTCAAAAATGTGTTATGGATATTTATTATATCTCTTTTTTCTCCCCTTAATTCTGTATTTAAGTATTATTTTTTATTCCTAAATATTAATCATTTCCTATTAAGTATTTTGGTAATAATCTAGGTTACTAGAAAAAAAGTTATAAATATTTGAGTCGATTTGTTAGTAACCAGTGATAACTAATTCGTCAAAATCAATTTGAATTCTTTTTTCAAAAAAAATCAAAGTCCTGTTTTTAAAAACCAATATCGGCAAAATTTTACTCAATAAATAACTATTTTAACATACTAAGTTTTATTATTTTTTGAGATATTTTCTCCAAGAAATGTCCTACTTTAAACCCAAACATGTCTATTTTAGAGAAGTTAATCCTCATTCTTTGTGTTTCTTAATAAAAATAATTTACTTTATTTTCTTTTTATTTTTCTGGAGAGATGTAGTGTCTATAATTACTCAGTCAAAAAAAACTTTGATTTTTATCCTTGAATTTTTCTTTTTCTTTTTAAGAATTTAATTAGTTTATCTGTAAATAAATTATAAATATATCTTATTAGTTAACGATATTACTAAAAAATTAATATTTTATACTAAAGGTTAATGGGTTTCTTCTTCTTGATGCCAATATAACCATCTAATTCCTCCAAATATTAATCCCATAACAATACTCAAACCAAAGGTTATAATAAAACGAACTAGATAATAAATTGGTGATTGAATTTGTGAATCAGATTCTATTTGTATTACTGGAAATAGGCTTTCGATTAATCCGTTTGCTTGTGTATTAAAGATAATGGCTGTTAAACTGGCACTACTTATTCCTACGCTTGTAATAGCAATGGTTTTTTGAAGGGCACGATCGTTTTTGGTTTTTTCTATTTCAATAATGCCTTTTATGGTTTCAATATAATTCTCTAAAGGTTTGAAACCCACGCTGAGAGCACGATTGTCTGCTTTTATTTGAGCTAAATATTTTTTGGATGTTAAGGTATTAAAATCGGAAAGGAATTTTAAATCACTATTTTTATCTAAATTTTCTAACTTTTGAAGACGATCGCGATAATTATTGTTATTAATTTGAATGGTTACTAGCTGTTCTCGTAAATAATCTAAACTGGTTTGGTAATAATATGATATGGATAAGGCACGGGCTAAATCTTTTTGTAATTGGTTTAGATTAATAACTGAGGTGGAGAGTCTTTGTGAGAGTGATTGAATTAGTTTTTGAATGGTATTTGAGGTTTGTTTGAGGCGAATTTTTAGTTCTCGGCTTTGTTGGTATGCCCATAATATTTTGTTTCTATTGTGAAATAGTTGGATGAAATGCTTATAAATTTCCCCAATGATCTTTTTTATTTCATCGTCGGTGGTGTTGTTAGGGAATAGGCAAATAATAAGATGGGAATTGATTTCTTTCCCTTTTTGATTTAATTCTAAGCTTTCTAGTTCAAATAAGGTTACTCCTAAGAAATTTCCTTGCCCTTGAAGATCTCGATTCCAGTCTGGTTGTGATGTTATTCCCAAGGTTTGATAACAAAACTTTGCTGTTGCTTCTATTTGTGTATTTCCTTCTGCTAGTTTGCCCCAGAATAGCCAGCTTTTTCCTATTTCCCCTGAGATTTGACTACTACGAGTTTTTACTTCATGGGCAATTTCTTGGATTTGTTGGGATTCATCTAGTTTTTCCCAGTCTGTATCGTTAATTTTACCGGAGTAATCGATTTGAAGAGCGTAGGTATCGCCTATTTTAAGGGGATAATAATAGCCATCAAAAGGTGGTTTGAATATTTCTACTCTTCCATTGCCTAATAATTCTGTATTACTTGAATTGGAATTGGTTTCTATTTCTTGAAGCTTGGTTAGTTGTTGTAGTGGGAGATTCTTGCCATAAATCCCTTCCCAAAAGCGTTGGCGGTTTTGATCGATTTCTTCCTGGCTTTCTCCTAAACTATCATGTAAGTCGTAAATAAATAAATCTACGGTGGGATAAATTAATTTAATGCCTTGGGTTAACTGACTGGTTGACATTTATTTTGGCTCTATTGTTGAAATTCTTCTTTAGTTGCTTGTACTGAATCTTTAACTGACATAATCTTTATTGCTTTTTGTTCTAATTCTAATTCTCCATCAATACTTTCTAATCCTCTTTTCATTTCTTCCAAAGGTCTACTAACAGGTATGCTAATGTTATCAATATCATCATTATCGGGTTTTTCGGGTAAAAATTTACTACTTTTATTTCTCTCTGCTGTATCAGAAAAAAACCAACTATAAGCTTCTTGGTAGTAATTTCCTATAGGGAGATATTCTTCTGCTATTATATCTAATTCATCAATTTGAGTATCAATTGAGTTGGCTATTGTATTTAACTTATTTTGTATTTCTTGTGGTAATGGGGATGTTTGTTGATAAAGTGCAACTAAAAAAGCTTTAAGTATCAGTTTATCTGTATCTTTCATAATCCAGTTTATAATCCTGTTAGGGTAAATGCTGCCCAATAGTAGGGATGAGAGTAAGGTTTTTCTGCTTCTAGTTTAGCAATTTTCTCGCATTCAAATTTTAAAGCTTTACTAAGGCTGCGCTTTTCTAGTTTTTGTGAAGCATCATCTAGCCATTGAATCAATTCTGATTTGGTGGCATTTGACAGCCAAGTTTGTGAGGTTTTAAGGGCGGAAGCGGGGGATTTACCTGTCTGAAGTTGTTGGTAAAATTTGACGATGAGTATGGCACTTGCTAGGGATTCTACTGTCCAAAGGGTACTGAGGATATAATTTACTCCTGTTTGTAGAAAGGCACTTACTAATCCTACATATTCATCGGTAATGGTATATTCACCTGTTATTCCTGTTTCGCAAGCTGCTAGACATACTAATTGATAGTTACTTAAATCCATTTTTAGGATTTCTTTTAGGTCTAATCTATCGGTATCTTTAAGGAAAAGGCAGGATTTTAAGCATTCTCGACTATTATACTCCCCATGGCCTGTAAAGTGAAATACTTGGTGAGGTTTGGTAATGGCTTGTTGGATTTCTGAGAGTGTAGCGTTGTCATTTTCAATGGTGGTGGTTTGAGAGAAATTCTTGGCTACTAAAGCTGCTTCTACTTCTGCAAATGGTAAGGGAGGAAGGGATTTGTTTTCGGTTTGGTTTTCCCTAATACTTCTGGGATTTTCTATTAATAATAATTTTTCTAAGGTAATATTTCGGTATTTTTCTTTTAAATCTATGCCTGTAAAGGCACTGGGAAGATAACTACAGGTAAATTTAGGAAAAAGGTAATGGAGTGGGAATCTGTGTAAATCCCGATGGGGTATTAAAATGAGGTTTTCTATTTTATGTTCTTCTAGGTTTTTTTGAATGGTTTCTATGTTTAAGATTTGTTGGAGGCAATCTAATCTTTCTATCATTTCTGTGCGCCAAGGTTTATTTTCTAGTTCTATTATCTCTTTTGAGGATTTATTTTCTAGTTTGGTTTTGAAATAATTCTCGTATTCTTCATTCCATTCTGTTAACCATTTCTCCCATTCTAATAGTTGTAATAAGGAAGCAGGGCGTTGTTCTTCTGGTGAAGTAGTATTATTTGTGGAGGTTTTACCTATAACTAGCGGGGTAGATGAATTGGGTAAAATAATAAAAACATTGATGGCACTAGGGCTGAGATGCCAGTAAATGGCTGCTGTTGTGGGGTTGAGAAGGGTTTGGATTTGGGTGTATGTTAGATCTGGGATTTCTTCTATACCTAACAACCAGCGCAAGCAAGTATTTTTCCCTTTTTCTGCTAATAGCAAGGCTTCTTCTACTTTACCTGATAGGAGGGTTAAATCTACTGTTAATTGCTCAAATACGGCGGCTTTTCTGGCTAATTCTCTTTTTTGATGATCTGTTTTTTTGGAATCTAGCAGCATTCTTTGCAATAAATCCGCACCTCGTCTTTGTAATTCTTCTGCTTGTTGTATTTCCCGTAAATCCAGTAATACTTTGATTAAATCTTGCAATACTTCTAAATGCAATTCTTCAAATTCACGAGGTTTAAGGGTTTCTAGAGCGGTTTTATAACTTTTTTCTGCTTTACGCCAAAAAGAGTGAGGGCGAAGTACTTTTCTTCCTTGGAAATAGTGTGCGATACCGATTTCATGATGTAATATTCCCCAACCTTCAGGATGAGTTTCTTTATGAATGTATTTATCTAAGGGAAATTGATAGCTAATAATTTCTCCTTGATAGCCTCTTTCATTTAGTTCTGGATTTTTTATGAGAAGGTAAGATGATGAATCTATTTCTAATTGATTGATAATTTTTTCTGAAAGGGGTTGTTGAATAAATTTAATAACTTCAGGATAATCTTTAAAGCTAGAAAGGAGTAGTTTCTGTTTATAATTAAATTCTAGCCGAAATATCCTTACCCAGTCTTCTGGTTGTCTCAAAGAATTATAACCATTGGATTTTCCTGCTGCAATCCCTCGGTTTATCCATGCCTGATAGTAATCTGGTTTGATGGAGATAGCACGATCGTAACTTTCAATGCCTTCCTCATTTCTCCCTAAATTATATAGGGCAATCCCTCGGTTATACCATGTTTCATAGTAATCTGGTTTGATGGAGATAGCACGATCGTAACTTTCAATGCCTTCCTCATATCTCCCTAATTTACCTAGGGCAACTCCTCGGTTTCCCCATGCCTCATAGAAATCTGGTTTGATGGAGATAGCACGATCGTAACTTTCAATGCCTTCCTCATATATCCCTAAATTATCTAGGGAAATCCCTCGGTTTACCCATGCCTGATAAAAATCTGGTTTTATGGAGATAGCTCGAACGAAACTTTCAATGGCTTCCTCATATCTCCCTAAATTATATAGGGCATATCCTAGAAAAAACCAAGCACTGGCATGATTGGGATCTATATTAATAGCCTTATGAATTTGTTCTATACCCAACTTATATTTACCTGCATCAAAATATTTACCTCCTAGTTGTAGTAATTCATCTATATTCTCTCCCTCTACCTCGTCTCCATCGCCTTCAGGAGAAATATTGACAGAAAATCCTCCGGTATCAGCCACATCAAAAGAAGAATCTGTAATAGAAACAACCTCTTGGGGAATATCATCCTCACTTGCAGCCTGATTATCGACAACCAATAAACCTTCACCTAACCTCCTTGCCACCTCACCTAACTCCCCAGTAGCACACTCCCCCAATAAAATCAACCGCCTTGCTAACTCTTGGGATGGCTCAGGTTGCTCCAACCATCTTTGACTAAACACCTTTAACCATTCGGCAAATTGTTTATCATCTACTTGATTTGCGAATAAATATCCTTTAATATCTCCAGAACTAACATTAATTCCTGCATTTCTCCTTTCCACTATGAAATCTAGTAACTTCATCAAG
Organism: Prochloraceae cyanobacterium PL24a_bin.78; assembly: GCA_028281945.1. GTDB lineage: Bacteria > Cyanobacteriota > Cyanobacteriia > Cyanobacteriales > JANQIW01 > JANQIW01. The sequence goes on along the minus strand of JANQIW010000070.1, from coordinate 11,787 downwards.
ATATTTTCATATTCGCTATCGTCAGGTATTGGCGCAGGAAGTGGAAGATTTTCCTTAGAGATTCCTAATATTTGCTTTATTTGGGTACAGATTTTCTTTAACATAGCAGCTAGAACAAGAGAAATATATCTTTATTATATCATTTTTTTAGTATCAATAATGTTATTTAAAGTAATTTTCTAAAAACTATTAAATTTGCCCTTATAATGTGCTATTATACCAAAAAAGGTATAATCAAAACCATTACTAATGAGCGATAAACCAATCTATTGGATTGGCACTTCCAAAGAAGATATTTGTAGTTTTCCAGATGAAGCTAGACGTAAAGCTGGTTTCCAACTTAGAGCAATTCAAAAAGGGCAAACTCCTGACGATTTCAAACCAATCCCCATTGTGGGTAAGGGTGTAGAAGAAATTAGAATTTGGACGGGAGAAACTTACAGAATTTTTTATGTTGCAAGGTTTGAGGAAGCTATTTATGTTCTTCATGCTTTTGGGAAGAAAACTCAAAAAACATCAAAAAAGGATATTAAACTAGGGAAAAAGCGATATAAAGAAATGGTAACATATAGACAAAAAGTATTTGGAGTTGATAAATGATAGTTTCTAAATCAAATGATATTATTGTTGGTAGTGATAATGTGTTTGAAGATTTAGGTTTTCCTCCAGATGAAGCCCTAAATCTAAAAATTAGAGCAGATTTAATGTTGAAGTTACGTTCTTTCATTAAGAATAAAGGATGGACTCAGCAGCAAGCAGCGCAGTTTTTCAATGAAACTCAACCTAGAATTAGTAATTTAATCAATGGGGAGATTAGCAGATTTAGTGTAGATAAGTTGTTAGTAATGTTGGCGTTAGCAGGGATGAAGATTAAATTAGAGGTTATATCCATGGAAGATAAATAATTTATATAGTGATATTTTTCGAGTATTTAGGATATTTACTATGGTAAATTTTTAGGATTAATAAGGGTTATTTCCCCATAACTTTTGAAGTCATCTTGCCATCGCAAAAAAATTTAGACTTAATAGAAAATGAATTGAATTTTATGATATTAAATGATATTATATAATAGTAAATATTAATGGTTAAGAAGATTTCTTTTTTATCAGAGTTCCATCAAATCCTAAATAAAACATTAAAACACTCTTTTTCAGAAGCTGAATTTAATTCATATCTAGACCAAATTAAAGTTATCGAACCGAAAGTAGGTACATTTTGGCAAAATAGCAGTGAAGAATCAGGGGTTTATATAGTTGTAGCTGGAAAAGTAAGGCTAGTTAATTCTGAAAATGAATTAATTATTACATTAAAGAAAGGGGATTTTTTAGGAGAATCTACATTATTTCCCGAAGAATTTTTTGGTTTTTATAGTGGAAGAGCTTCCGTAAACGTAAGATTAGCCCTTTTACCACAAGTACTTATATTATCAATTTTAGAAAAATATCCTCAAATTAGAGAGCTTCTTTATAGTCAAGCAAAGTTTAAGAATAATTTAATCTTAAAATCAAAAGATGATTCTACATATAATCTAACTACTTCTAATACCACAGTACCTGACACTACCATTCCATCAACCCAAAATTCTAAATTACAAAAGAAAATTCATGAATACTTTCCATCACCAACCCAAAAAATTGGTCATTTGTGGCACAGAGTAATTAAACGTTACCCTTTTTTTGCCCAACAAAGTGGTTCAGACTGTGGTGCAGCTTGTTTAGTAATGATTGCCCGTTACTGGGGTAAACGTTTTAGCGTGAATCGAGTGCGGGATATGTGTAATATCGATCGCAATGGTGCATCCTTAAAAGGGCTTTCAACCACAGCCGAAAGTTTAGGATTTACCACCCGCCCAGTAAAAGCAACTCTTGAGGGATTGGCAACACAAGAACTTCCAGCCATTGTTCACTGGAGAGGAAAACATTACATTGTAGTTTATAAAATTAGCAAAAAACAAGTCATCGTAGCAGATCCAGCCATTGGCCAATTAACCCTAACTCATGAGGAATTTATCGCCTCCTGGACAGGCTATACCCTACTATTAAAACCCACAAGTTCATTAAAAGAAGTAGAAGAAAGTACAACACCTTTTTGGCAGTTTTTTGAACTAATGAAACCTCATAGTTTAATCCTCTTAGAGGTATTCATTGCTTCTTTGTTTATCCAAATTTTTGGGTTAATTACCCCTATATTTACCCAACTCATTTTAGACAGAGTAGTAGTTCAACGCTCAGAAGTTACTTTGATGGGTATGGGATTAGGGTTGGTGATATTTGGTATTTTTCGGGTAGCCATGATGGGATTGCGGCAATATTTATTGGATTACACAGCCCATAAAGTAGATTTAGCACTCATAGTGGGTTTTATTCGCCATACTTTTAGCTTACCTCTTTCTTTTTTTGAATCTCGCTTTGTAGGGGATATTATTTCCAGAGTTCAAGAAAATCGAAAAATCGAGCGGTTTTTAGCAGGGGAATCCCTTACCATCTTATTAGATTTGATAACAGTTTTTATTTATCTTGGGTTAATGTTTTGGTATAGCTGGAAATTGGCTTTGCTAATGCTGCTGATTGTACCGCCTTTTTTGATCTTGGCATCCATTGCTACTCCATTTTTGCGTCGAATATCCCGTTCTATTTTTAATGCCTTTGCTGAAGAAAATAGTTATCTTATTCAAGCACTTAATGGGATTAGCACTGTTAAAAGTTCTGCTGTAGAACAAACTGTACGGTGGCATTGGGAAGATTTTCTAAATCAAGAAATCAAAACCAGTTTTTCTGGGCAAGTGATTGGTAATCGACTTCAGATTTTTAGTAATGGAATTGAAACTATAGCCACCACTGGTTTACTTTGGTATGGAGCACATTTAGTTATTCAAGATGAATTGACTATTGGGCAACTTGTGGCTTTAAATATGCTTTTAGGCAATATTATTCAACCTTTTAAAAGATTGACTTACTTATGGAACGAGTTGCAGGATGTAATTATTGCTGTTGAGAGAATTAATGATGTACTAGATTCCCCACCTGAAGAAAATTTACTCCTTGAAAATCGTCAAATTTTATCTCAAATACAGGGGCATATTCGCTTTGAAAATGTAACTTTCCGCTATCATGCAGAAAGTGATATTAATGTGTTAGAAAATCTTAGTTTTGAAATGAAACCAGGACAATTAGTGGCATTAGTGGGACGCAGTGGTTCTGGGAAAACAACTATTTCTAAGTTGGTTTTAGGTTTATATACGCCGACAGATGGTAAAATCTTTATTGATGGACATGATATTACTAATTTATCTTTGCAATCTCTACGGCAATCTATAGGGGTGGTAGATCAAGATACTTTTCTCTTTGGAGGAACTATTGGTGAAAACATCAGTTTAGGTGAGCCAGAAGCTACTCTAGAACAAATTATTCAAGCAGCCAAAATAGCAGGAGCCGATGAATTTATTCACAAGTTTCCTCTAAAATATGAAACAGAAATAGGTGAAGGAGGAGGAATGCTTTCTGGTGGACAGCGACAAAGGATTGCTATTGCAAGAGCCTTGTTAAATAATCCTCGTATTTTAATATTAGATGAAGCTACTTCTCATTTAGATGCAGAATCAGAAAGGATTATACAAGCTAATTTTACTCAATTTCTCAAAGGAAGAACAACTTTGACCATCGCTCATCGTCTATCTACAGTACGACAGGCTGATTTGATTCTTGTTTTAGATCGGGGTATTTTAGTAGAACAAGGAACTCATGAAGAATTAATGGCAAAAAAAGGACATTATTTTTATCTAAATCAACAACAAATTTAACCCTGTGGTAAAATAGATATTGTTCCTAAGATAACAAATTTATAGACTATATAAAATAAAACATTATAAAAATTATGTATGAAATAAGTAACGGAAAACCCCCTCTGCCCCAAGAAACAACAACCAATACTAATTCTTCTTCTGATTTTTCTTATAGCACTAAGGAATTATTAGATAGCTTACCTCAAGTATGGACAAGAGGATTGCTTTATTTCCTAATTATCTTTGCCAGTATCATATTACCTTGGGCAATTTTATCTAAAGTAGACGAAACAGGAACAGCTTTTGGAAGACTTGAACCAAAAGAAAAAACAAGAAAATTAGATACACCTGTTTCTGCAACAGTAGTATCGATTCATGTTAAAGAAGGAGAAGTAGTAGAAAAAGGTCAAATTTTAGTTAAGTTAGAATCTGATTTATTATTAACAGAGTTACAAGAGTTAGAAAATAAATTAGAAGGAGAAGAAAATCAACAAACTCAGTTAGAATTACTAAGAAATCAGTTAACAATTGTTCAACAAACCCAATCCCAACAAAATCAGGCACAAATTCTTGAAAAAGAATCACAAGTTAGACAAGCAGAACAAAACTTGGTGATGTTGAAAGGGGCTTACCAACTACAAAAAGAGGAAAGACTCGCTCAAATTGAACAGGCAGAAAGAGCATTAGATTCAAGTCAAAACGCCAAAAATATCGCAGAAATTAATTTAAAGGGATCCCTTGAAAAACTCGATCGCTATCAAAGTGCTTATGAAGAAGGGGTTATTTCCCTCGATCGTTTTTTGGATCAAGATTTATTGGCTAAAGAAAATGAAGAGCGTTTGGCACAAGCTAAATCTGATATTTCCCAAGCTGAATCACGCTTGAAAGAGTTGAGAAAAAGTTACTCTCTGACTCTAAATCAGGCTGAATCTGATATCAAACAAGGGGATTTGCGCTATCAAGAGCAACAAAATAGCTACCAAAGTTTAGTTGCTTCAGGAGATTTGCTTTTACTGAGAATCTCTGAAGAGTTAAAAAATTTGGAAAACCAAATTACTGGGGTGAAATCTGATATTAAACAAACTCAAAGTCAAATCGCAGGTTTAAAACTTCAACTAAACCAGAGAGTTGTAAAAGCCCCAATTTCAGGTATTGTTTTTGATTTACCGTTAATAGCTAGTGGTAAAGTAGTGCAACCTGGAGATCTTTTGGTGGAAATTGCACCTCTTAATTCCTCTTTAAAATTAAAAGCAGAAATAGCTACTACTGAAAGTGGGGATTTATCTCCGGGGTTACCTGTGAAGATTAAGTTTGATGCTTATCCTTTCCAAGATTATGGAATTGTAGAGGGAGAGTTAATTAATATTTCTCCTACTTCTAAGGTTACGGAAAATGAGACAACTTACGATCTCGAAATTGAATTAAAGCAAGATTGTCTTCCTGCTGGTGAAAAATGTATTGCTTTTCGCCCTGGTGATACAGCAACGGCTGAGGTAATAATACGCCAGCGTCGCATTATTGATTTTGTTCTCGATCCTTTTAAAAAGTTACAAAAAGAAGGTTTAAAGCTTTAGAGGTCTGTTCATAATAGAATTAAATAATATTTAATTGATTTTTAATGGTATTTTTTCGCTAAAAATCCAGACTTTAGTTATTGATATTTAAAAATTTTACTATTTATGTCAGAGAAAATTAAGATTGATAAAGACACTTTTTTACAACAAGTTAAACTTTCTTTGAAAGTTCCTGAAATAATCGAATCTATAGTGAACCAAAAAATTATCTTAGAGAAGGTAAAAGAAATAGGAATAGAACCAACTGTAGAAGAACTTCAGGAAGGGGCAAATAAAATACGCTTAACTCAAGGATTAAGTAGCGCAAATGATACCTACCAGTGGTTAGAAAAACACTATTTATCAGTAGTAGATTTTGAAGAAATTGTTCTTTTTAATATTATTTCTGGTAAATTAGCTACTCATCTTTTCAAGGATAAAGTAGAACATTATTTTATTGAGCATAAATTAGATTATATTAAGGCTATAATTTACGAAATTATTTTAGATGATGAAGAATTAGCCTTGGAACTTTTTTATGCTATTTCTGAAGAGGAAATTAGTTTTTTCGATGCTGCTCGTCAATACATACAGGATAAAGATTTACAAAGAAAGGGTGGATATCAAGAAATTTTAGGGCGTAAGAGTTTAAATTCAGATATTTCAGCTGTTGTTTTTGCGGCTAAACCCCCTCAACTTCTAAAACCTGTTGTTACTTCTAAGGAGATTCATTTGATTTTAGTTGAAGAGATTATTGAACCTGAATTAGATGCTAACTTACACTACAAAATTCTTGTAGAATTGTTTTCTGATTGGTTGAAAAAACAGCGGGAAGGTGTTGAGGTAATGATTGATTTTTTAGATAAATCTCCATAATTTAGGTTATTATCAGCTATTAAGGAAATATCATGATAACATCCCCCAATCAAAGCTATATATATACAATAAAGTAATAATTAATATCTTGCTTTAATCATTATATAAACAATACAAGCAAGTTTTCCCTTGTTTTAAATATGTGTAGAAATTAAATAATTTGTGTAGTTTATAAACCAAATCTAGTTCGAGGATTATGAACATTTTATTGAAAAATTTTCTAAATTGAGGTATAAAGAAATTGTTGGTTTTGTATCATAATCTATTCTTTTAAACAGAGAAAAAAATGAACGAGAATTTAGGAACACATTTAGGTAATATCGAGATTGCTGATTTAATCGAAGAATCAATAGCCAATGCCACCCAAAGAAGACAGCAAGTAATCAAAGATTCTTTAGTGGATATTCCAGAAGAAGAAGCCAAAAATATTCAAGGTGGTGAAAGCTCTAATTTTATTCCTTCGAGTTTCCCCGGTGGTCCTTTAATTGTTACAGGATTGATTTTTCCTGAAGAACCCATAACACTTTTGAAGATATAATTGATTTAAAAATATTTATCTAAATAAATAAATAAATACGAGAAAAAAATGAACGAGAATTTAGGAAGACATTTAGGTAATATCGAGATTGCTGATTTAATTGAAGAATCAGTAGCTAATGCCACCGAAAGAAGACAGCAATTTATTAAAGATTCTTTAGTGGATATTCCAGAAGAAGAAGCCAAAAATATTCAAGGTGGAAAGATTACTATTCCTTTCCCAGATCCTAATACTTGCACGCCAGAGTTATGCATTATAGGAATAATTATTACCATTGATCCAGAACTCTTAAAAAAGCCTGTTATTTAAGCATAAAAAAATACACACAAACATAAAAAAGGAAGGAAAAAATGAAAGATGATTTAGAAAAGAATTTAGGTCAAATCGAGATTACTGATCTAATCGTTGATTCAGTAGCTAATGCCACCCAAAGAAGACAGCAAGTAATCGTTGATTCTTTAGTGGATATTCCAGAAGAGGAAGCCAAAAATATTCAGGGTGGGGAAAGCTCTATTCCTATTCCTATTCCTTTCGATCCAAATGATCCTTGTATAGTAGGATTGTGCATTCCTCCTGAAAAACCCCCACTGTCACTGTTTTAAATAAATGTGAGCAAAAAATGAACAATAATTTAGACAAGAATTTAGGTCAAATCGAGATTGCTGATTTAATCGTTGATTCAGTAGCTAATGCAACCCAAAGAAGACAGCAATTTATTAAAGATTCTTTAGTGGATATTCCAGAAGAAGAAGCCAAAAATATTCAGGGTGGGGAAAGTCTTCCTCCTTTACCTGATCCTAATACTTGCACACCAGAATTCTGCATTATAGGAATAATTATTCCTCCTTCTAAAATTAAATTACAATAATAAAAACAGTATGATTTACGTTTAGAATAACAGAATAAAATTAAAAAATATTGAGAGAGTAGAAGGTTTTTATCTGTTATTTGTGGATATTAGTAGTTTTGTATAATAAATATAATTATTATCAAAACTAAACTTCCCTTCTTTCTCTAATGATCAAAATCTAATAACTAGATAATAAATAAACTATAATAACCTTTGTTATTTTTACACCCTAGTTATATTTAGATTAATATAAAAAAATAGCCTCCCCAGACTCAAATTTTATCAAAAAGGAATAAATGGAAAACTCTAACACTGATAAATTAACACTTTGTCCTAGTTCTAATCGGACTGATTTACCTAATAGTGTTGTCTTTGGTATAATTAACGGAACAGTTGAAAACCCTCGCGTGACTTATCTTAAAAAAGCGCAACCTTTAACTGACGAATTGATAGCTCTGGCTGCACCAGTCACTCCTGCTGAAGTATTTCGGACTGCGACTACTTGTGTAGCTAATAAATGTATACATTTTGATGGAACTAATTGTCGTTTAGCAGAACGAGTTGTTGAGAAAATGCCTGTAGTTGAACAACAGTTACCTGCTTGTTCAATCCGAAAAGATTGCCGCTGGTTTCAACAAGAGGGTAAAGCTGCTTGTATGCGTTGTCCTCAAGTTATCACTGATAATTATAATGCTTCTGAATTAATTCGTGAAGTATCAATGGGAAAAACAGTTGAAGAATAAAAAATTTAACCTTGCTATTAAACTTGAAAATCCTTACAATAAAGTAAGTAATTAATGTAAGGATAATTAGTAATGGTTAATGCTACAATTACTAGCAAGGGACAAGTGACTATTCCTAAAGAGATTCGAGACTATCTCAAACTGGAGACAGGTAGCCGGGTTGATTTTGTTATTGATAAAGATGGATATGTTAAAGTTATTCCTCTAAATGTCAATGTGGAAACTTTATCAGGAATACTTCATCACGAGGGTATGAAGGCGGTTAGTTTGGAAGAAATGGAAAATTCTATTTCTGAGGGTGCAAGTGATTGGTCTTGATACTAATGTTCTTATTCGTTATTTAACCAAAGACGATGATGAACAATGGCAAAAAGCAGATAGATTAATTAAAAGTGGGGAACAATGTTTTATTAGTAATATCGTTCTTTGTGAAATTGTTTGGGTTCTTAAGGGTAAATCATATAGTTTTAGTAAGGAAGAGATTCTAAAGGTTTTGGAAACAATGTTACACACTCCAGTTTTTGAATTTGAGAATAGATCTGCTGTATATCAAGCTATACAAAGAAGTAAGCTTGGGAATGCTGATTTTTCTGATTATCTTATTGGTGCTATTTGCAAGCAGTATAAATGTGATGTTACATATAGTTTCGATCTCAAACTTAAGGAAGAAAAAGGATTTCAATCTCTTTAGAGTTATTAATTATTCTCTATTCTAAAACTAGAATCCAGAATAATCATCAAAATCACGATCCAAAGTAAAATTCGATAACTTTAAAGTTGGTGGAGTAAAGAAAAGCTTACCAGATTTACCTCTCTCACCATTTCTATTTTTGAGGGTAATAATCTCCATTTCTCCAGTTGAAGTAACATCTAAATCTTGGTAAAAATCAGGTCTGTGCAATCCTAATACTATATTAGCATCTTGTTCTAAATCTCCAGATTGCCTTAATGCCCCTAGAGTTGGTCTTTTATCCTTAGTAGCTTCAGGCGATCGATTTAATTGACAACCTAAAATGATGGGAATATCCAAACTAACAGCACAATCAAGAATAGATTGAGAGACTGTTTTTATATTTAACCAATCTTGATTTGATTGATTGCTACAAGGTATTTTTTGAATGTAGTCTATAAATACGGCTCCAATATTCCTACTTGAAGAAAGTAAATTAATAGTAGCAACTAGATCATCATCATTTATTCTTTTGTCCAAAAGCCATAATCTACCAGATTTAACTAACTCTGAATACTTATAAAAACCTTCCTCTATTCTATCCCTTACTTTTCCTTGAGATCTATCATACTTAAAATAGCTAATATAAGCATTATGATTAAATTCTTCATTGATAATTTCATTAGATAAAATCTGAATTAATTTAATAGCTAACCTACTTTTAGCCTCTTCATAACTAAAAAAATAGAAACTACGATCGGGATATAAATCAACTAAATTAAGGAAAAGATTAAGCATAAAAGTAGTTTTACCTATAGAAGGCCTTGCAGCTACCAAAGTTATCGCCCCTGTAGGAATCTTAAAAATTAAATCTAGATTTTCCCATCCAGTAGTCATACCTTCTCCCATTTGAGAGATATCCAATAAAAAATCTTCTGGGAAATAAGGGGAAGGTAATTCTATACCCCTGCTTGCTTTAAGTTTTTCTAACCCTCCTTCTATAGCTAATTCCGAAGCTGTTAAATCTTCCTCTTTAAGTAGTTTTGCTAATTGTTTGTTAAGATTAGAGATAACATCTTTTGCTTTGCTTTTAGCAGTTTGTTCGTATTTCTTTTCCCTTCTTTGTGCTATATCTATTTCGGTTATTCCTTCTGGTGAAAGGATTCCTAAATAAGTTGAGGTAAATTTATTCTTCTCTATAGGATCCCAAATAGTTGACTCAATCTCCAGGCATTCAGAGAGATAGCGATCGTTACCTAAATTAGTACCAACAAGATATTGATGGGAAGCTAAATATCTAGCTAACCACTCACCCCAAGATATAGTCACAAGCCTGAGATATAAACTAAAATTTTCTATCCCTTCCTCTTTAACAAATTCATCTGGATCTTTATAATCTTCAGTATTCCACAACAAACAATAAACCCTAAGTTTACTCAATCTAAGAGTTTCTATAGCTTGTTTAGTACCTCTCCTACCAGCATCATCATTATCAAAAGCTAAAACTATCTCTTCAATACCTGCATCTTCTATAACTTTAACCTGCTTTTGAGATAAAGAAACTCCTCCTAAAGCTAATATCCAATAATCTTTTAACCCTTTAACATTTAAAAATAAAGCGTCAAGTATTCCTTCAACAACTAAAACACTTTTAGGTTTATATGGTCTAAACTGAAAACCTACCAAACCATCTTTATTAAGTCCAGCAGTATTTAAATATTTTGGTTGGTCTTCATTATTAATAGCTCTAAAACTAAAACCTATTGTTCTTCCCGTTTTATCTGGATAAGGAATAGAAATTCTTTTCTCAAATCTACTATTTACCAGTCCAGAAGCGTTAATCTCATCATCACTAAAACCTTTATCAAGTAAAAAAGACTTAACCTTATCTGTAGAAGGATAAGCACCTAAGTCCATTAAATCAATATCCTTTTGTTCGTATTTTCTTGTGTGTAAAAGGTAGTTGGATTGATTAGAGTTATAAGCTAGGGAAATTTTGAATAAGTCTTGAACTGTGTCAAATAGGCTAAGTTTTCTTTTCTTCTGCTCATATTGTTCTTGATATTCTGAAGAGAAACTAACCTCAATTCCCACTTCTTTACCTAATTCAGCAACAGCTTCTTTAAAATCGAAATTCTTTACCTTTTGTAGATAAGAGATATAATCTCCCGACTCATCACAATTCCAGCACTTCCAAACTGGTTTCGTAGTGGAAATAGAAAAGCGATGGCCACTGCAAAAAGGGCATTGAGTTAGTAATTCCTTTCCTTCCTTTTTGAGATTTCCCAAATCGGAGAAAAGATTCTCATAATAGTTAATACTAAGCAGTCTATTATAAATATCTTGAACATCAAACTGCATTGTAAAATTAATTAAATTATATCGTTTAGACAGAGTAAAAGATACCTGATGAACCTTGACTAAATTTATATTTTATGAATTTTATATTTCATAATTAAATTGGATTCAAACTACAAAATTAAGGTTTGAGTTTTGCGTACTTTTATTATAACAGATTTTTGATTAAAAAGATCTGTTTTTTTTTATCCCCTGTTGATTTCTAACTTTTTTGTATTTTCGAGAAATGAGGATAAAAACATTCTCTCAATAATTTCAACAAGATTTTTGCATTGTCTTAAACTTCTGGAAAAAAGCTTAAGCAAAAAGAATTAAATTGTTATCTTTGTTTTTGGACTACATATCAATAAAACTTGATGCGCGGCGGAAGAATTAAATTAAAATCATGGAATAATATACTACTTCTTTCTCAGAA
>JANQIW010000166.1 GCA_028281945.1 Prochloraceae cyanobacterium PL24a_bin.78 | reverse complement strand
ACAGAAGAAAGTGAATCATTATTAACAGATGAATCTTCAGAAATGATGGATTTTTCTCAAACAGAAGACGATGATTTTCGCTCTTTGGAAGATGCAATGATAGGAGAAAAAAATGATTTTGGTTCTTTAGAAGACTCAGTTATTTCGGAAGAATTAATAACAGAAGAAAGTGAATCATTATTAACAGATGAATCTTCAGAAATGATGGATTTTTCCCAAACAGAAGACGATGATTTTGGCTCTTTTGGAGAAGCAATGATGGGAGAAAATGAAGAGTTTAACTCTTTAGAAGACATAATTAGCTCAGAAGAATTAAGCTCTGATTCTTCCCAAACCATCAATAATTCCCAAACAGAAGAGGATAGTTTTGACACTTTTGAAGAATTAGCTTCCATTGAATTAGACTCAATAGAAGAAAAATCATTATTTACTAATGAATCAGATTCTAATCAAGAAACAGAAAATTTTACAATAGACAATCCAGAAGTTAGTAGTTTTGAGAATGAAGATTTTGATTTTGAAGAAGCTGTTGCTGAGGAGCTTAGACTACAAGAAGAACGTTCTGAAAATGAGTTTGAACTCATTGAAATGCTTGATAATGATTTAATAGAAGATAGCAAAGAAAACAATCAAGAAGACGAAAATCAAAATAATCAAGAGGATGACAATCCTTTTAATTTTACAGATGACTTTAATATTCTTCAAATCGAGGATTTGGAAAATAAATTAACTTCAAATGAAGACCTAGATTTAGATAATCCTTTTAACTCAGACTTAGATATTTCTTCTGATGATACTGATGATACCAATGATTTTGATCTGTTAGGTTTAGATGATTTAGAAGATAATTCTTCTGATGAAAATTCTAAGTCAAGTATTCAAAATAATGAGCTTGATGATCTTTTTGGTTTTGATGAAGATGATAAAAATACAGGAAAAGATAAATTATAATTGGATTATAGCTGATTTTAAAATCACCAATTACTGATTTATGAAGACGATAAAACAAAAGTTTCCCACGTTTTTATCTATGCGTGGGTTTTTATTTAATTTAAGGATAAAACCAAATGAGAAGGGTTATCTCTTCCAGAATTAATTTTTAAGGTAATAATTTCAAAATCCATTAATCCTATTTTATTAGTGATTTTTTTCTTCCCAGGATTGATAGAATACGCAGGAAAACAAGCTGCACTTATACTTAAGCGTAAGGCATTCCCTTTGGCAATTCGGATACAAGTTGCAAGTAATTCTATTTCGATTGGTAAACTTAAGTTATCAGATTCAATTCTTTTAAATCCTTGAGTAAAATTATACACTTTACCGTTTGGTAAAACTTCTGATAAAATTGGGCATAAGTCAAAAGTTTCTTGATCACTAGTACAATATATATATAATTTTAAATCTCCGACTATATGCAAATCTTCTGGTAAGGGTGATGAAGTATAAGTCACAATATCACTACGGCAATCTAGTTGAGAGCGATCGAATGCACCTGCTGGATTACCTGAATGACCACCTAAAGCAGGTACTGCTCGCCAAGGATCGTGAACAATTATATCTTCTGTATTTTGTATATTTATTAAATTAGATTTTTTTTCTATATTTTCTGGGATTAATAAGCCACCATCATTTCTAATATTAGCTAACCCGTTACTTGAAAAATAGTATTTTTTAAATTTTTTATTAGGAAAATTCTGAAAATGTCGCCAAATATTACTTCCCATTTCAAATAAACATACAGAAAATTCATTAAAAATAGATGAATCGATACCTTTTAAAAACTTATTAAACCAATTTAGTTGAAGATTATCAATAGGATTTAAAGCCTCATCTCCATAATCTAAATCTCCTAATTTACGTCCCCAAGGAAAATGTCCCCAAGGCCCTACTATTAGATATTGATAAAATTGACTAAAACTAACTATATGCTTATAATAATTTAGTGTCCCTCGTAGATAAGGATCGAACCATCCTCCAATATGAAGCATGGGTAAATCTAAATCATAAATGAAATTTTTAGGAGAAAGTTGTTCCCAATATTTATCAGGATAGGGATGACCTAACCATTCATAATAAAAATTACTAGGTGTATATTTTTGAAAAGTTTCTTGAAACAGTTGAGAATCTTCGTAAAGCTGTAAATTTCGTGAAGCTTGATAGAGAATTTGATATGCTTTAACATCTCCTTGTAAACGAGCAGTTTCTGTGGCTAATTGTAGTGCCCATCCTAAATTACCTTGTAAACAAAATCCTCCCCCTTCATAAGCCCAATCTGTATATAAATCATATGCTATTGTACCGGGGCATATTGTTTTTAAAGCTTTGGGGTGATTTGCCGCTGCATATAATTGTGTCATGCCTTGATAGGAAAAGCCATACATTCCTACTTCGCCATTACTACCGGATAATTGGGATGCCCAGTTGATGGTATCGTAACCGTCTTCTATTTCGTTGCTAAATAACTCAAATTTTCCTTGTGATGTGCCTCTTCCTCTGACATCTTGGATTACTACAATATATCCATTGGCGGCATACCATCTGGGATGGGCATAAACTATGGTTGAGGCGATGGCCCTGCCATAAGGTTGTCGCATTAGTAATACTGGATATTTATTATTATTTTCAGGACGATAAATATCTGCATCTAGTCTGACTCCATCACGAGTTAACATAGATGCTGTTTCTTTTTTTACTTTTAACATTAATATTTTTTAGTCATTCTTTATTTTAAAATATAGAGTCAAACCGTGTTAATACTTTTAAATCTTCTTCATCTAGTTTAGCAGGGACTCCATTTTTAATCATTTCTGAGAAATCTTCATTTGGAATCATAAAACAAAGAGTATATAAACGTTTTTGAGTAGGATTAATAATTTCATGAAGTCCTGTTGGGCGTACTAATAAACTATCTCCTGGATGTAAAGGGATATTTTTTCCTTCACAAATAGCTAATCCTTCTCCTTTCAGAATAAAAAACATTTCTATAGCATATTTATGAATATGGTAAGGAGTTTTTCCTCCTGGATCAAAAATTTCTACACAAATGGTTAAAGAATTATCAGCGATACTGGAATCAAAAATAATTGCTAAACGGTTTTTTTCTTCAGGATGAATGCGATAAACTTGATAGTCTTGAGGAGATTTTACCACCGGAAGCATACAATGTTGGATGGTTTTTTTTTCTATTTTGTTTTTTATTAATTGAGCAGTCATTTTTTTTTCTTTTTTAAATAAATTTCTCTATTTCTATTGAAAACTATTTTAAGAGGAAATATTTATTATATT
>JANQIW010000162.1 GCA_028281945.1 Prochloraceae cyanobacterium PL24a_bin.78 | reverse complement strand
TATATAATAATTTCTTAAGTAATTATTAATTTTTTTTGTTAAGTTCTTCTGTTTCTAGTATGAAACTTCTGACTTATGATTGCCATATTTTAATAGTAATTGTAATACTTTTTAATAAAAACCATTATTAAGAAATAGTAAAGATACAAAGTATAAAAGCTTCTGTCCATTCAACTACTGCACCATAAGTATCTCCAGTTTGTCCTCCTAATTTATTATTAAACCATAACCCTATTAATAGAGGAATTAACCATTGTAATAATAAAATAAAGATTATTGATACCCATTTATCGTAATTCACTACTAAATGAAAACCACTAAAAAATAATAAAATCACTAATCCAAAATAAATATCATGAGGAATTAAAATCTCTTTTTTATGAAAAGCACCTTTGCCAACCTCTCTTAAGTAAGGATATTTGGCGATGGCAACCACTTGCCCCCAACGCCCCCAACCTGCTGCTGCCATTAATACTAAACTACGAGAAGAATCTATTTCACTTAAAGCTACAGTTTTCAATAATATCAAAACTACTGCTGCCATTACACCAAAAGCACCGGTAACACTATCTTTCATCACCTCTAAACGTCGTTGGTTATCTGTCACAGCTAATCCATCAGCAGTATCAATCACGCCATCAAGATGAAGCCCACCTGTTAAAAAAATCCAAATGCCAATAATCAAAGCACTACGGGTTAATACTGGCAAGCCTAATAAATTAAAAATAAAATCCCATAATCCTAAAAAACTACCTAATATCAATCCAATTAAAGGTGCCCAAGATGCAATTCTTTCAATTTTTAATTTCCAAGTATCTGGTAATCTAATAGTAGTATAAAAACTCACAGCACCTAAAAAAGACTCTATTGATTGTCTAAGAAATTCCATTAATCTTAAGATATAATTAAATTATAGTTATATGTTAATGTTCTTTATTTGATTTAAAAAATAAATTATGGCTAATTTAAATAATAGATATCTCCGTCAAATCCACTCTCGATTAGCTCCAATTATGATTTTACCTTTATTAATTACTTTAATTACAGGTTCTCTTTTTCAAGTTGCAATCTTAACAGGTAATGTTACTGATTTTCTTTGGCTTTTGAAATGGCATAAAGGCAATTTTGGTATTGTTAATTTAGAGATTGTCTATCCTTTTTTAAATTCTTTTGGCTTATTGTTACTAGCTGTAACGGGAATTAATCTTTGGTTGAAAAAAAAATAGTTAATAATTAACCCAAAGGATATGAATTAACTATCAACTACTAACTCCTAATCATCTCTGAAACATTATTCTGAATCAGATTCTGATAAATCTTGGTTCTCATTCAAGAATGCAGCCGCTGTTTGATCGTCTAAAATTTCCTCATCAGAGTTGTTTTTATCTAAACCAAAACTGGATGATATGTCTCCTTTTAGTTTCTTACGACGAACCATTTCTGGAGATATATTATTAACTCCATTCATTTCTGGGTTAAAAGATTCTTCTTCAACTAGAGAAGATTCGCTTTCAAAAGTATTAAAACCGGTACCAGCAGGAATCAAACGACCAATAATTACGTTTTCTTTCAAACCACGTAACCAATCAGATTTTCCTTCAATGGCTGCTTCTGTTAAAACACGGGTTGTTTCTTGGAAACTAGCAGCACTAATAAAGCTATCTGTATTCAAACTTGCTTTAGTAATACCTAATAAAACAGGAGTATAACGGGCTGGAGCACCTCCTGTAATTGCCATAGCTTCATTAACTTGTTCTACTTGCCGTAATTCTACTAATTCCCCTGGTAACATTGTGGTATCTCCGCCATCATCAATGCGAACTTTTGATGTCATTTGACGTACGATTACTTCAATATGTTTGTCAGAAATATCAATTCCTTGACTTTGATATACAGATTGTACTTGATCTACTAGGAATTTTTGTGCTTTTTCTAAGGCGATTAAAGCTGCTTCATATACGCCTTTGTTATCTACATGAAGATCAAAGAAGATTTCTAAAATCTCATGGGGATTTGCTGGCCCATCAGTAATAGCGTCACCGGTTTCTACTTGTTGACCATCACTTAATAATACACTTTTACCTATAATAATCGGATAATCACTAACTACTCCTTCTGTTTCATTAACTTTTACTTCTACTGAATCGTCTTCAGCATAATTTACTTGACATATTCCGGGGCGACGAACTAAAATTGCTGCTTCTTTTGGTTTACGGGCTTCTAATAATTCTTCAATTCGGGGTAAACCTTGAATAATATCACCGGTTTTGGATCTTTCAAATACCAATAATACTAAGCTATCCCCTCGTTGAACTAAATCTCCATCATCAATATGTAAAATTGCACCCGCAGATACCCGATAAGGGCGTGCTTTTCGCATAACGACTCTGTCTTCTTCTACTGAAACTACTTGTCCAGATTCTGGGGTTTTAATTCCTTCGGCTATTTCGGCTTCTGCGACAATTAGGTCTCCTGGTTTAACTTGAGGGTTTTGACATTCAATGGTAAATAAGTCTGTTTCCCTTACTAATAAAATCCGACGAATTGCTTCTAACCCTTCCCGAATTCCTCGAATTTCTCCTGTTTCTCTACAGAGAATTTCTGTTCGGGCTACTACTGCGCCTTCGGGAATTTCTTGTTCTGTTTCTACTAGTAATTTAGTTTTGATATGAGGATCAGTTTCTAAGTCTCGACGTAAGACTAGAGACTCAATAATTACCATTTGTAGACGGGGAAGTTCATCTTCTCCTTCTGGATAGACTAATTCAATATCTGCACTTGATCCTTTTTCACTGTCTATTTCTAAAACTAGCTGAGTGCTAAGTAATTGAACGGAATCCACTGATTTTACTCTTTCCCCATCTTTAAAAAATAGACGTAGGGTGGAGCGCAATCGAATATGATGATCATCTCCAAAGTCACTGTTTAAGGAATCTTGGGATGGTGCAGCAACTTCTAGGGAAACGGTATATTGTTCTACTGGTTGGAGGAGGAGGGCTAATCCTTCTGGGGTATCGACGAATAATGCTTGTTTGAGGTCTTCAACGATTACACCTGGTAGTACTTCTGTTCCTGGTTGAATTAAGTTACCATCTGAAATATTTGCTGCTGAGTCTGGATCTAAATCGTAATATATTTCTCCTGGTTTGATGGTTATTTCCCGAAGAATATCGTTTTTCTGAATCACTTCTACGATACCGGCTTCTTGAGAAAAAATATCTTTGACGATTTCTGTGCCTGCTTCTATATATTGACCATCTTCTACTAATAGTAAGGAGATGTCTTTATTAACTTCGTGGGTTTCTTCTGGTATCCAAAGTAGTGTTCCTCCTTGGCTGATTTCATAACCTTGTTTACGATTGCCTTTGGTGACTTCTACTCCTGCGTATTTGATTACTCCTCCTGTTTGGGTGAGGTAACGATCGTCACTGTATTCTGCTACTACTTGATTATTTTGTACTTTAGTACCTGGAGCGGCTTTGAGGAGGAAACGTTCTCCACTTTGAGCATAGATCACGTATTGTTCTCGCCCACCGGTACTTTCTAAGCATACTTGCGCCCGATCTAATAATACTGAAGCAGTAATGATTTCAATTTCACGACTATCTGGAATTAATCTTACAACCCCACCGCTGTTAGTGACTAGTTTAGTTTCGGCTAAGACGATGCCTTCTGATAACTGATCACCGTTTTTAACTACAGGTTCTGCCCCTGGGGGAAGATTATAAACTTGGCCAGATAAAACCCAAAGTAAACCACTTCTGGTGGCAAGCTTTGTGGTATTGCCTTGTTTATCTTTTTTCTCTTCTGGCACCAAATCAGCAAAGACTACTTCTCCTGCTAAGTCTGAAGCTACATCTTTAGTTGCTTTTTCAGTGGATTTTTGTAATTTAGCGGGGATGATTTCTGCTAGTAATTGTCCTGCTTTTACTTCCATGTCGTCTTTAACGTAAAGAATGGAACCAGTAGATATGGAGATTTTGATATTTTCTGTTTCATTACTTAGTAGTAAATTGCCCCCTACTTCTACTTGCTCTCTTTCATCACCATGACGGGTACGTATTTTTCTGACAGCTAATTTTTTATCAAATTTGATTTTACCGTCAATAGTTGCTTTGACTTGACGGGCTACTTCTCCTGTAAATACACCGCCGGTGTGGAATGTACGCATGGTAAGCTGTGTTCCGGGTTCTCCAATGGATTGGGCAGCGATAATTCCTACTGCTTCTCCTAGGTTTACCATTTTGCCGTGGGCTAAACTCCAGCCATAGCAATAACGACAGACTGATCTTGCGGCTTCACAGGTTAAAGGAGATCGTACTTTGACTGTTTCTACTGCTTTACCAATTTTGATGGCTAAATCTGCATCTATGGGTTGATTTTTTCGCCCTACAAATACTTCTGTTTCCGGATCTACCACATCTTCTGCTAAAACTCGCCCTAGAAGACGATCTTTAAGTGGAATCAAAACTCGATCGCCGTCTTTCATTGGTGTTACTTGAACATAACGTTGGGTTCCGCAGTCATTTTCCCGAACGATCACATCTTGAGAAACGTCTACGAGACGACGGGTAAGATATCCTGAGTCTGCGGTTCGTAAGGCGGTATCTACTAAACCTTTCCGGGCACCATAGGAAGAAATAATATATTCGGTGACTGTTAAACCTTCACGGAAATTGGTTTTAATGGGTTGGTCAATAATTTCCCCTTGAGGATCCGCCATTAGGCCTCGCATTCCTACTAATTGACGTACTTGACTCATGTTTCCCCGTGCACCACTAAATGCCATCATATAAACGGAGTTGAGGGGATTGGTTTCTTTAAAGTTGCGCACTACTTCGTTTTTGAGGGCTTCTGAGGTACTATTCCAAGTATCAATTACTTTTTGAAAGCGTTCTACTTCTGTAATTTCTCCTCGTGAATAACGGGCTTCGGCTGTTTCTACTTCTAGTTCTGCTTTTTGAAGCATTCCTTTTTTGGTGGGAGGAATTTGAAGATCGTCAACGCTAATGGATACTGCTGCTTGGGTGGCGTAACGAAATCCTAATGCTTTGAGATCATCACACATTTGAGCACATTTAGCAGAACCATAATTACTAAATGCCCAAGCAATTAATTTTTTTAATCCACCTTTATCGACGATTTTGTTGTAGAATTTTACTTTTTTCATGGTTTTTGTTCTATTGATATACCCGTTAAGTTTCTATGGTGTTTTGACAAAATAGATTTAAGAAATAGTTATTTCTTCTGATTTTGTTCTAGATTTATTCATCTTCGTCTATGTCTTCGACTTCTTCGACTTCTTCATCTTCGTCTATGTCTTCAACTTCTTCGACTTCTTCATCTTCGTCTATGTCTTCGACTTCTTCGACTTCTTCATCTTCGTCTATGTCTTCGACTTCTTCGACTTTTTCATCATCATCTATGTCTTCGACTATGTCTTCAACTATGTCTTCGACTTCTTCCATTTCTTCGTCTATGTCTTCGACTTCTTCATCATCATCATCTGATTCCTCCTGGGATTGTTGTGCTTCAATTTCTTCATCATCATCATCCTCCTCCTCTTCATCTTCTTTTGATTTTACTTGTACAGTTGCTAATTCTTGTTCAGGTTCTTGTTTAAAATCTTCTTCAAATTCATCTAAACTACTAAGGTCATATTTTGGACGATTAGGGGATTTACGTGAGCTATCTGCCATTAAGTCTATTTCTGTATCACGAGCTAAACTACTAGCTGGTTCAACTTTATGAACTGCAATATCTAAACCTAATGATTGTAATTCTCTCATTAATACTTTAAATGATTCTGGAATTCCCGGACGAGGAATGGATTTTCCTTTGACGATAGCATTTAAGGCTTCGTTTCTTCCTTGCATATCATCAGATTTTACAGTTAATAATTCTTGCAAGGTATATGCTGCTCCATAAGCTTCTAGTGCCCATACTTCCATTTCACCAAATCTTTGTCCACCTTGTTGTGCCTTTCCTCCTAATGGTTGTTGCGTTACTAAAGAATATGGACCTGTTGATCTAGCATGAATCTTATCATCCACTAAATGAACCAGTTTAAGCATATACGCTTTACCGATCGTCACTGTTCGATCAAATGGTTCTCCTGTTCTGCCATCATATACTTGGATTTTTCCAGGATCATCTTCGCAGTGAACCCATTGTTTACCTAATTTTTTGGCTGCTTTTTGAATTTGATGATGAACTGTTTCTCTTGATTTTTCTTCCCCATACATTTCATCAAAGGGAGTTATTTTAAAACGAACCCCTAAATGTTCTCCTGCCCAGCCTAGAAGACATTCAAATATTTGTCCTACGTTCATCCGGCTAGGTACACCTAGAGGATTAAGTACAATATCTACTGGGGTGCCATCGGGTAAATAGGGCATATCTTCTATAGGTAATATTCGAGAAATAATCCCTTTATTACCATGTCTTCCTGCCATTTTGTCCCCTACTTGGATTTTCCGTTTTTGAGCCACATATACTCTAACTACCATATTGGCACCGGGAGGAAGTTCGTCTCCTTGTTCACGAGTAAATTTTCTTACGTCAACTACTCTTCCTTTTTCACCATTAGGCACTCTTAAGGAATTATCTCGAACGTCTCTTGCTTTTTCCCCAAATATAGCTCGAAGTAGTTTTTCTTCTGGAGGTTGATCCGATTCTCCTTTGGGTGTTACTTTTCCTACTAATATATCCCCAGATTCTACCCATGCTCCAATACGAATAATGCCGTCTCCATCGAGATTTCTGAGGGCTTCTTCACCTACATTAGGGATTTCTCTGGTAATTTCTTCTGGGCCTAATTTGGTTTGTCTAGATTCTATTTCAAATTTTTCTACGTGAATGGTGGTATAAACATCGTCATAAACCAGTCTTTCACTAACTAATATGGCATCTTCGTAGTTATATCCTTCCCATGGCATATAAGCCACTAAAACATTTTGACCTAAAGCAATTTCTCCCCCTTCAGTTGCAGATCCATCTGCTAAAACTTTACCGGGTTCTACTTCTTCTCCTTCATATACCAGTGGCTTTTGATTTAAACAAGTATCTTGGTTAGATCTTTGATATTTTTGTAAGATATATTCTATCTCTTTGGAATTCCCATTTTCATCTGGATCTGTTTTAATTTTAATGCGATTGGCATCTACATAAGTAACTATTCCATAATTTCTGGAAACGATTACCATCCCAGAATCCCTTGCTGCTTGACCTTCTAGACCAGTTCCCACTAGAGGGCGTTCAGGACGAAGTAAGGGTACTGCTTGACGTTGCATATTGGATCCCATGAGGGCACGGTTAGCGTCGTCGTGTTCGAGGAAAGGGATTAAGGATGTTGCCACAGATACAATTTGTACTGGAGAAATAGCTACATAGTCTACTTGTTCTGGAGTAGTAATGGAAAATTCTTGACGATAACGAACGGGCACTGTTTCTCCCACAATATAACCACTTTCGTCTCTAGCTACGTCTCCTGGTGCAACACGCTTATCATCTTCTTCGTCTGCGGTTAAATAAACTGGATCTTGTTCTGGATCCACCCAACCATTTACTACTTTATGATAGGGGGTTTCGATAAAGCCATATTCATTAACTCGCGCATAGGTGGCAAGGGAGCCGATTAATCCTGCATTTGGTCCTTCTGGTGTTTCAATGGGACAAATTCTACCATAGTGGCTGGGGTGAATATCTCGAACGGCAAATCCTGCTCTTTCTCTACTTAAACCTCCTGGGCCTAAGGCTGAGATTCTTCTTTTATGGGTTAATTCCGCTAAGGGATTGGTTTGATCCATAAATTGTGAGAGTTGAGATGAGCCGAAAAATTCTTTGATGGCTGCTACTAATGGTTTGGGGTTAACTAGGGCGGTGGGGGTAATGGTTTCGGATTCGCTGACTGTCATTCTTTCTCGAATGATTCTTTCTAGACGACTTAAACCTACTCGCATTTGGTTTTGTAAGAGTTCTCCTACCGATCGTACCCTTCTATTTCCTAAGTGATCGATATCATCGACGCTTCCGATATCAAATTCTAGGTTAATGAGATAGTCTATGGCTGAGAGAATATCTTCTTTGGTGAGGACTCTTTCTGTATCTGGTACATTTAATCGAAGTTTTTTATTGATTTTATAACGACCTACTTTTCCTAAGTCGTATCGTTTTTTTTCAAAAAATCTGCTTTCTAATAATTGTTGTCCACCACTTACGGTGGGTGGTTCTCCTGGTCTTAACTTTCTATATAATTCTAATAATGCTTCTTCTTCGGTTGGGTTTCCTTCTTTTTCGATTGTTTTCTGAAAGTAATCGTGGTGTCGAATAGAATCTTTTATTTCATTATCACTTAATCCCATAGCTTTTAGTAGGACTTGAGCAGATATTTTTCTGGTTTTGTCGATTCTTACCCAAACTATGCCGTTTTTATCTGTTTCAAATTTTAGCCATGCACCTCTATTAGGAATTAAAGATGCGGAATAGGTGCGTCTTCCATTCTTATCTGTTTCTGATTTATAATAAACCCCTGGCGATCGAACAATTTGGTTCACAATTACCCTTTCAGCACCATTAATAATAAAAGTGCCTCTTTCTGTCATCAGAGGTAAATCACCAATAAATACTTTCTGTTCTTTTATTTCCCCTGTTTCTTTGTTAATTAGACGGGTTGGCACATACATCTGCACTGAGTAAGTACCATCTCTTTGTTTGGCTTCTGATACGTTATATTTTGGTTCTTTTAGTTGATATTCGTCTCCGATAAAATGTAATTCTAATTTCCCTGTATAATCTGTTATTGGTGAAAAACTATCAAGTTCTTCGATCAAACCTTCTTCTAAAAACCATCGAAAACTAGAGCGTTGTATTTCTATTAAATCTGGTAATAAACGATTGGTCAATTTGTTCATCTTTGAATTTCCTTCCAACTGCTGTTTTAGTGGAGTTTTTCTCTTCAGAGAAGATTCTGGACTAATAATCTAATTTTTTTTTGTTTTTTTGTTATTAATGGTTATTTTTGTACTGGAAATTTTAGTTTTTTCCTTGACTTTTTAGGAACTTTGGTTGTTAATTTACGTCTAAATTTACTGGTAAATCAAATAATTCCATGGCATTTTGGGTCGTTTGTTGTGCAATGGTCTCTAAAGGTTCTTCTCGTAATTTAGCTAAACATTCTGCTACATATTTAACATAGGATGGTTCATTTCTTTTCCCTCGTTTGGGAACTGGAGCTAAAAAAGGACAATCTGTTTCTATTAACAGCCGATTTAGAGGTACCATAGCTGCACTTGCTTGGACTTGTTTTGCCCCTTTAAAAGTCACTATTCCACTAAAACTAATATAAAAACCTAAATCGAGAAACCATTGAGTTTCTTCTGGATTTCCGCCCCAACAGTGCATTACTCCTCTGATGGGTTTTGATTTTGAACCCCATTCCAGAAATATTTCTCTACAGGCTGCTGCTGCTTCCCTACAATGAATTATTACTGGTTTATTAAGTTGGTATGCTATTTCTAGTTGAGATTTTAGTGCTTCTTTTTGGATTTCTATATTATCTGCTTTATAAAAATCTAATCCTGTTTCCCCGATTGCTACGATTCGATGGTCTAATTTAGCTAGATCGTGTATTTCTTGTGCTGTTTCATTAGTCCAAAGTTTAGTATCTAGAGGGTGCAATCCTACGGCAAATGATACTTCACTAAATTGATCTGCGATAGATCGTATGCTCTGGAATTCTCCTGGGGTTACGCAAGAATGTACTAATCTTGACACTCCAGCTTCGCGCCAACGGTTTGCTATTTCTGCTAATTCCCCTTGAAAAACCTCAAAGTTGATATGAACATGGGTATCTATTAACTGCATTTTTGCTGTTTTATTTTTTTAATAAGTTTTGCTCATTACAACTTTACAATTTTTTTATTATGGCTCTAACTAAGCCATTTTACCTGAGATTTTTGTTTATTTTATTGATATTTTTTTCCAAATGCCTTTGAAGCTAAAACCATTTCTAAATTATAGTTCCAGCTTCTATGTTATTTTTTTTCAAGTTGGCTACTTTGGCATAGCAATTTTTATTGATTTTATGATGCTGGCATTGCTGCTTTTAAGGCTTTAGCTAATCGAGCTTTTTTTCTTGCTCCATTATTTTTATGATAAACACCTCTTTTTACAGATTTATCAATTTTGCTGTATGCTGCAGACATAGCCTCTTGTACTTTTGCCATTAATTCTGGTGATGGTTCCGAGGCGTACGCGGAAACTGTTTCAAAGTACTTTTTCATCAGAGTTCTGACTGCTGATTTATAAGCTTTGTTACGCAATCGGTTGCGTTCTGCGATTTCGATTCTTTTTTTTGCTGATTTGCTATTAGCCACAGGTTTAAATTTTCAGGTTGGTTAATTTACTAATCGTTTAATATAAGTTGGGAAGTGTTATTATAACTTATAATATTATTAGTTTGCAAGAGTTTTAGTAAAGAAATTTTTTAACAAAATAAATCATAACAAATTTTCCTAAAGTATGTCAAGTAATTTTTGGGAAAAGGAAACAAAAACTAGACAGACAGGGTTTTTTGGGCAAGTATAATTTAAAAATACCACTATTATAAAAAAATAAAGGTTAAGCTAGAAGAGATGGATAACAGATGAATCAATTAGAGGCTCTTTAAAACTTCAGTATATATTTAATTATTCCATCAAAACTGAGGTTAATCAGGAGTACTTTAATTACAACAGAAATATGCTTGTAAAATGGATAATTTGACTCCATGCTCCGAATTATAACTCAGCAGGCTGAGGCAAAAACAGAATTACAAAGAATTAGGGAACGGATTTCTACTGATGAAATTCGCTCTATTGAAATAGTAGTTAAAGAAATTTTAGAAACAGTCAAAAATAATAGAAATCGATCTATCGTTGAATATAGCAAAAAATGGGATCTTCCTAATTTTAAAGGGGAAAATTTGAGGGTAAGTGGCTCGGAAATTGATGCTGCCTATCAACAAATTTCTAGAGAATTACTAGAAGCGATCAAACTAGCCTCTGATAATATAGAAGCTTTTCATCGACAACATCTGCCAAAATCTTGGGTAAAGTTTGAAGAAAATGATGTTGTTTTAGGGAAACGTTATACTCCAGTGGATAAGGCAGGATTATATATTTCAGGTGAAAAAACATCATCCACAACTAGGGTATTAATGAATGGAATTCCTGCTAAAGTTGCTCGTGTGCCTCGAATTGTAATGGTTACGCCACCGGGAATAGATGGGAAAATTAATCCGGCAGTATTGGTGGCAGCTACAGAAGCTGGGATCAATGAAATTTATCGAATTGGCGGTGCTATGGCTATTGCTGCTTTAGCTTATGGCACAGAAACTATACCTAAAGTTGATTTGATTGTGGGGGAAGGGGATATTTATGTTACTTTGGCTAAAAAAATGCTATCGGGGATAGTAGGGGTAGATTTAATTTCTGGCCCTTCGGATTTACTCATTATTGCTGATAGTCATGCTAATGCCCAATATATAGCGGCGGATTTATTGGCAAAGGCGGAAACTGATATTATGGCTGCTGCTATTTTAATAACTGATGATTTAATTCTGGCTAAAAAAGTTCAACAAGAAGTTATTCAACAATTACAAAATCACCCTAGAAAAATTTTGACGGAAAAGTCCATTGCTCATTATGGTTTAATTATTGTTGTGGATTCTTTGATGGAAGCTATAGAACTTTCTAATTTATTTGCTCCAGAATATTTAGAGTTAGAGGTGATGGAACCTTGGGATATGTTGGAAAATATTCGTCATGCCGGGGCTATTTTATTGGGAAATTCTACACCAGAAGCTGTGGCTAATTATTTGGCAGGTACTAATGATTCTTTACCACGAAATGGTTATTCTCGCTATACTTCTGGTTTGGGGGTGGAAACTTTTATGACTTATTCTAGTTTAATTCAATATTCCCCTGTTGCTTTGAAAAAGATTGCTTCGGCTATCGAAATTCTTGCTAAGGCTGAAGATTTACCTAGTCGAGGTAATTCCATTAAATTCCGCACTGAAGGCAATAACCCTGATTAATTTAATCTATTTTTTTCTATATTTCAATACTATATTTATATTTTTTATTACTAAAATATGATTCTAATTTTTTTTTATCCTTGCTATATGAAAAATTTCTTTTGCTTTTGGTGAACCAATATAGCGCCAATGCCAAGGTTCATAATCTATCCCTTGAAAGTTATCTTTAGGAAATGAAAGTTCAAAACCAAAATCTTTACCATGAATTTTTAACCACTTAAATGCTGGAGTTTGAGCAAATTCTTCTGTAATATCAAGTTGAGGAAAATTGCCATCTCCTAAATCGATAGTATATCCTGTATGATGTTCACTATATCCCGGAGGTGCGGTTAATTTAGCAGCAGCTTCTGGAGTGCCTTTTTTGAGAATTTGCTTTTCAAATAATTTCCTTTGATAATCAATACTACGAAAACCAGATACGGGAAATATCCATATTCCATCCCGTCTTGCTGTGGATATAAGTTTGATTAATTCTGTAGCCACTTCAATATTTAATTTTTGCAATCTTTGATTTTCACCTTCACCCCAAACAGAAACAATCATCAATTCATTAGCATCACTTTCTTCATAAGGGAAGTGTCCATATTTTGTTTTAACTTGAGTATTTTTTAGATTTAGATCTAGATTTTGTGGTTTGACTTTTGGTGAAAATTCAGGAAAAGACATATTTTTATAATTTGTTTGATAAATTTAGTTGCTAAAATTATTTTTTTCAATGGTTAAGTAGCGACATATTCTACTAATTCTAACATTTTTTCTCGTAAAGTTTCTAATCCCAAACGCTCACAAGCAGAGATAAATACTGCTACGGGATATTCTTCTTTTGCTTCAATAATAGTTTGCATATCTACTTGATCGATTTTGTTAAATGCAATCAACATTGGTCCCGGTACTATGGGCATTTCTGATAAAATGTTCATAACAGCGCGAATTTGGCTTTTCCATGCCGAATCTGACAAATCAACCACCTGAAGTAAAGCATCCGCTTCTGTGACTTCTTCTAAAGTAGCACGAAAAGCATCTACTAATTGAGGAGGAAGTTCGTGAATAAAACCTACTGTATCTGTTAAGAGAATGGTTTTTCTGCCTCCATTGACACGATCGGGAATAGAAAGTTTTTTCGTTGTAGGATCTAAAGTTGCAAATAATTGATCAGCGGTATAAACCTCCGCATTAGTTAAAGTATTAATCAAGGTGGATTTACCAGCATTAGTATAACCAATAATGGCAATACTTGGTACTTCTTGTTTTTGTCTTTGCTGACGTAAACGCGATCGATGTGCTTGCAATTGGTTAACATCCTTCTGTAACTTAGAAATACGCCTTTGAATTGCACGACGTTCAGTTTCCAACTTAGTTTCCCCTGGTCCTCTTGTGCCGATTCCTCCACCTAAACGTGACATAGCTTCACCTCGCCCTGTTAGTCTTGGCAACATATACTCTAACTGAGCTAATTCCACCTGTAATTTACCTGCTTTAGTTCTAGCTCTTTGGGCGAAGATATCTAAAATAACCTCAGTTCGATCTACCACTCTAATACCCAACTTCACCTCTAAATTTCGCACTTGGGCGGGGGATAATTCCCCATTAAATACCACCAAATTTGCCCCTAAAGTTTGAACCTTGAGAGCAATTTCCTGTACCTTACCTGCACCTACAACGGTTTGGGGATGAGGGCGATTGCGCTTTTGGATAGCTGTTTCTAAAACTTCTCCACCCGCACTATCTACTAATCTCGCTAATTCTCTCAGGGAATTTTCAAATTCTCCTTCTTCTAAATCATGAGTCATTAATCCCACAATTAAGACTCTTTCTGTATCTGTATCTACTTGTTGGGCAACATATTCCCGTCGAAATTCCTCCTCCAATCCTTCTACTAAACTGAGGAAATCTTGTTCGCTGAGCATTTCCAGACTCATGGGAGAGGAAACAATCCAATAGTGCTGATTCTGGAAATAACCTTCTCCTTGAGGTAATAAATGAGCTAGATAAGCTTCTTTTATATAACCTGTTGCCCCTCCTCCTCGCCTTTGAAATCCACCTCCTGTAAGAGTTAAAGTCACTAAAGCATCCAATCTTTGGATTGTCATGGCGGTGAGACTAGATTCTTTAGGTGGTTCAGATTTTAACTTAGTAGCAATACAACGAATGCCGCAAAGTCTTTCTGCACCATAGCGAGGAAGCTCTAAAGGCGAGATTTGGGTTTGGAGTGGGGACCCGATTCCTACTCTGATGACTTGGCCTCTGCGGTTAATATAGGCACAAATGGGTTGGTTGATTTCCGTGCTAATTGCTGCTATCCTTTGGGCAAATTCAGGCGTAGTGAATCGATCGCTTCTGAGTCTTTGGTGATAAAGTTTTTGAAGCTGTTTTAATTGGTTAGATTTAAGTCCTTGTAGGTTGCCGTAGATTCTGTCGATAAGCTTTAAATAGTTAATGGGTTCACTTTTTATTCTAGCTAATTTGATAGGATAGGGAAGGTTTTAACTTTTTCTTTATAGTTTGTCTATTTTTGAGTCATTATGAAAGATAATTTAATTAAAATTGCGGCAATTGGTGATGTTCATGATCAATGGGAAGAGCAAGATAATTTAGCTTTACAACATCTCGGTGTAGATTTGGTGTTGTTTGTTGGGGATTTTGGCAATGAAGCGGTGGATATTGTGAAAATCATTGCTTCTTTGGATTTGCCTTTTGGGGTGATTTTGGGCAACCATGATGCTTGGTATTCTGCTTCTGCTTGGGGACAAAAAAAATGTCCTTACGATCGTTCTTTAGAGGATCGAGTTCAGCAGCAGTTAGATTTATTAGGGGATCATCATGTTGGTTATGGGAAGTTGGATTTTGAGCATCTCAATCTATCTGTGGTTGGTAGTCGCCCTTTTAGTTGGGGTGGTTTGTCATGGCGTAATGAAAAGTTTTATCGCGATCGTTTTGGTGTGAATGGTTTTGATGATTCGGTGAATCGCATTGTCACTGCTGCTAGAGAAACATCTTGTAATAATATTATATTTCTAGGACATAATGGGCCTTTGGGTTTGGGAGATAAGCGGGAGGATATTTGTGGCAGAGATTGGAATGTAGATGGTGGGGATTATGGGGATCCTGATTTTGCAAGGGCTATTGCGGCTACTAAGAATTTAGAGAAGAATATTCCTTTGGTGATTTTTGGCCATATGCACCATGATTTGAAACATACTAAAACTCGTTTACGTACGATGGTTAATCGAGGGATTGGGGAGACTATTTATTTTAATTGTGCTAGGGTGCCTCGCATTGTGGAAACTGATAATGGCAAATTGCGGAATTTTTCCCTAATTTCTCTGGATAATGGGGTTGTTTCTGGGATTTCTCTTGTATGGTTGGGGGATGATTTTTCGATTGTTTCTGAAGAAATTTTGTATCAAGGTCAATTTTCTCTCCAAAGTGTGTTATAATGAAGTCTATCTTCATGAGTTAATGCTGGAAAAGTGGCAGAGTGGTCGATTGCGCCCGACTTGAAATCGGGTGAGGCTAAAACCTCCGTGAGTTCGAATCTCACCTTTTCCGTTGTAGATTAAGTAAATATGCTAGTTCTCATATAAGAGAAATATTGTCTAACTTTCTCTTATATTCATGAATATATTTCTTTTCTTCTCTCAGCTTTATCTAAATTTTGACCAATTACAAAATAAGATTAGCTCTTTTGTGCTTCAAATTTCTTAAATCATGCAGCTTCAAATTGCTTAAATCATGCAGCAAAGCACTAAAAAGTTAACCTTATGTAGGATATTTATATCGAATTTTCAGTAAATTTTATCAATAAAAAAAAATAAACGGTTTCAAAGTATATTTCAGAAATGATACTAAAGTAATGACAAAATTAATACTGTAGAAATTCTTTTCTAGTTTTATGAACAAAAACTTATATAAAGATATTTAATAGGTTCTATACACACTTTTTACCTTTCATAGTAAATCCTAATCCGCTAATAGCTAAAAGACTAAGAATAACACTAGGTTCAGGGACATCAATAGCAGGGGGAGAGGTGATTGACTCAAAATCTCCTACTGTAAAGTCATCAAATGCAAAAATATCTCCCCCGCCTTCTGTTGTTAAGAAGCTAACTGAATCAAAAATCAAAGATTCATCTTCAGCAATTAAACCAAAGAAGAGGACAGAACCATCTGTACTACCAAAAGATCCGATTGTATTGGGAACAATGACAGTTTCTGTTGTTCCATTTGCTAGTTCTAGCTCAATTTGACCACCAAAGTCACCAATATCAACCCCAAAGAATCCAAAGGCTGCTACTGGGTTGTCAAAATCTATTGTAAAACTATCTGCTCCTCCAGCTGCTACATCAAAGTAATTACTGCCAGAAGTGGCATATCGACCAGATCCATTTGTTGTACCAGGGGCAACAGTCTCAATGAACCCGCCGCCACCAGATAGAGTAGCGCTAATGTCTTCAGAAATATTAGGAAAAATCAAATCTAATGGAGCACTTGTCCCAGTAGTAAAACTTTCAAAATCTTCTGTTCCTACACCTGTTAATAATGATAGAAATTCAGACTCAGCAGCAGAAGCATTAGGAAAAGAAGCTAAAGGTATAGTATCACTGTCATTTAAATCTTCCCCAAAAAATGTTAAAAATTCAGAAGCCTGTGCTGGAGCAATTGCAAATAACCCAAATATGTTGGTTAGAGTACCAAGAGTAATTACCTTAGTTAAGGTATTTTTGATTGAAAGTTGTGACATTTTTGTATATATATTTTAAGTCAGAATTTAACTGTTAATTGTATATCCTTCTATTTTTAATGTCAATATTTTTTTGTCAATATTTTTTTGAATAGTAAAATTAATTAAATTAAACGCTTTACATAATAAAGTTAAAATAAAGTATCAGTATTTTTACGAGATTAATATTATTGTTGATGAGAAGGATTAACTTGTTTTAATTATTTAGTAATAGGAGTTTATATTGGTAAAACCTTACTATATACTATAATATCCCATTTGATTATGATGCCTTATACTAAGATCTTGCACCAAGATAGGTTTTATTGGTAGATAATGATCTTAATTTTAAATTTATTCCTACAATGAAAAAAAGAAATGTCGCATCATTGTAGAACTAAATCTGAAAGTGCAATTAGCTATTTTTAATCATTATCAATGATCAACTAGAAAGATAATTTGTCAAACTAGAGAAGCTATTCTTAAATCTAATTTAATCTCGAAGTAAAAAAAGGACAAAAAGCAATATTAGAAGTTATGTTAGATTTAACTACATTAGAAAAAGTTGGCAAGTTTACTATGATTGATTTAGTTTACGTAACTCCTTTATTAAAAAATTTTAGATTATTTTTATATAATGAATTTAATAAATTTAATGTCTATAGTTTTTTAAGTAAAGACTTATTAATTATTAGAATAATAATTGGCTAGGATGAATTATTATTCTTGCTTTCATAAAATGTATTAAAATTAATTATTAAAATTCAACAGGAATTCCTTCAGAGGCACGAGAATAAGAAACTTCACTTACCATTTTACCACGATCGTTTAAGAGAGTAATACTACCACCAGAGTTAGTCAAACGAATAGATATACCAGAAAATACTATTTGGATTTCACTTTCAGGAGGAATTTTCCCAGTAATTACTTCATTTCTGCCTTTACCATCTTGAATCTTCCAACCAGATAAATCGATTATATTATCAGTTGTATTAGTTAAAATCACCCATTCTTTGCCTTGTTCTGGATTTTCTGGATTGATTAATGCAGAACTAATTTCCACATCTCCATCATTAAGAAGAGGATTGATTGTGCCAATATTTTCCTCCCTTTCTGGACAATTTCCCTTCATTTCTGGACAATTACCATGGAATTCTCCACGATTTCGTCTCATTTCTCCACGATTTTGTCTCATCTCTTCAAAATTTCCCGTCATTCCTTCACGAATCGGACGTAATACCACTAGAGAACCACAGGTATCTCTTACTTCTGAACTACAATTACGTGGATCAAGGTCTTTATCATAGCAAATTCTAGCTTCTTGGAAATAACGTTTTCTTCTTTTGCAAATTATTGCAATTCCATCATTGGTTAAATCAGGATTTTCGTTAATAAGATCTTCTTCCAATGAAATTACATTGGTAGTTTTATAATCATTAAGATTTTTGTATTCATCAGGAATATCAACACTATAGTAAAGTTCACGAGTTAGAGCAAAATAATCTTCCACACTCAATCCAGTACAAGTGCCATGTTTTTCCCATTCATGGTTAATTAATTCTCGAGAAGGCATAATAGGAAGCATTTCTTGAATAACATCTTCGGGGACATTTGGATTACCTCCACAATATTGAGGATAACCTTCTTCATATTGAGGCCACAAACCGTGAACTACAAAACCATATCGACGATCGCCACATTGAGTAGAATCATCGCGACGATAACAATATTCAGGAGACCAAGATAAGGCAAGTAAATAATAATCAAACTCTCCTGGTATATCTTGTGCATGAGCAAATCCCATAGGAGTTGCTAACCACAACAGTAAAATTAAACAGAAGCTAATTAATTTTTTCATCAGTTTTTCTCCAATTCAACTATGGAAAATATTCAGTATTCTAAATCTAAATTTTTTATATTCTGATTATATCTTTGATATTATGAAATTTAATCTTCTCAAACCATTAATTTCATTTCCAAAAAGTTAATTTTTATTAAGAATAAATATTAAATATTTTTCATAAAAAAAAGCATAAAGATTAATTTCCTTACACTTTTTTAGAGATTTAATTAAAGAGAAATATTGAAGAGAAATATCAAAAATTAAGAGGAAAACTAAGCAGTTTTAGCATCAGATTGCTGTTGGATAAGATTAACAATAGAAGCCTTTTCCAATAACCCAATAACTACATCATTTTCTTTAACAACAGTTAGTTCATTTTCTTTTTGAGTTTCTAATAACTTAGCAACTTCTAATAAAGATAAATTAGAAGGAATAGTTTTAATATTCTCCCTAGATTCCATCAACTCACTAACTAAAATATGATTCCAATCAGAAGTAGCAACTTTCTTCATTTCATCCACAGATAAGACACCAATTAATTGCCCTTCAGAATTAGTAACTAAAAACTTATGCCAACTTTTCTTACCAATAATATAATCATTAGCAAACTCTCGTAAATTTAAATCCCCAGCAACAATTGGACTATCAGGAATCACTGCATCTTCTGCTGTAAAGCTATTTAGCTTCTCTTGCATAGAACCAGATTGGGCTGCGAATCCTGCATTTTGTAATAGAAATCCACCAATTAATAGAGTCCAAAAACTCCCTACAGGGCTGATTCCTAAAATAGCTAAAATACCAATTATTACTGCAATCCAACCAAAAATTTGTCCTACTCTACCAGCAAAAATTAGACCTTTGTTAGGGTTTCCTGTTATTTTCCAAACAATAGCTTTTAAAATATTTCCACCGTCTAAAGGTAATCCTGGAATTAAATTAAATAGTGCTAAAACTAAGTTAATATAACCTACTAAATAAACAATAGTTTTTAATGGTGCTGGTAATGTAATTGTGAGGTTAATAACGGTAAAGATTCCAAATAAGAAGAAGCTTACCAATGGGCCAGCAATAGCTACCCAAAAAGCACCAGATGGATTATCAGAATCTTTCTCTAAAGTAGCCAAACCACCAAAGAGAAATAAACTAATAGATTTAACATTAATTCCTTGAGAAATAGCTACAAAACTATGGCCCAATTCGTGAGCGACTACTGAGGCAAATAATAACAAAGCTGTTACTAAACCTAGAAACCAAGGGAGAATTCCAGGGAGTTGAGGATATCTTGCTAAATCTCCTCCATAGCTTAAGGTTACTAATGCTAACACTAGAAACCAAGATGGATTAATATAAAAAGGTATTCCAAATAAATTTCCTACACGAATATTGTTATTCATAATTTTTATGTATTTTTCTTTTGTCTTGAGTTTATTGTAACGAAATGTAAAAGCATTTTAAGCTAAATAATTGTCGTAAAATCCTACCTATGGAGTACGGTTTCTAAGAAGAAAAAATTGCCATAATATAATAAAGATAGAAAATAATTCCAGATAATTATGCCAGAAAATCAATTAGAATATCCTCAATCTTATAATCAAGAAGAAGTTCAAGAAATTCTCCAATTAGCTTTAGCTCGCAAGCAAGAAACAGGGGAATTAGAATTATCAAGAATCCAGTTACAAGAAATAGCAGCGGATTTAGCTATCGACCCGGCAAGTTTAGAATTAGCAGAGCAAGATTGGCTTCATCGCAAAACCTTAACTCAAAAACGTCAGGATTTTAACCAATATCGTATCGGGAAATTTAAACAGAAATTAATAAGATTTGTAATTGTTAATAGTTTTTTAATTGTTTTGAATCTCATTAGTGCTGGTTCTATTTCTTGGTCTCTTTATATTGTGCTTTTGTGGGGTTTAGGATTATCTCTTTATGCTTTTAGAAATTTACAAACCCAAGGTGAAACTTATGAACAAGATTTTACTAGCTGGTTAAGAAAACAAGAAAT
The DNA here is from genome assembly GCA_028281945.1 of Prochloraceae cyanobacterium PL24a_bin.78. GTDB lineage: Bacteria > Cyanobacteriota > Cyanobacteriia > Cyanobacteriales > JANQIW01 > JANQIW01. The sequence goes on along the minus strand of JANQIW010000162.1, from coordinate 6,324 downwards.
CAAACAATCTTTCCAAGGTATTTGGCAAAGAATTAAACAATCTTGGCAAAGTTAAAAAATTTTGATAGTAGTATAATTTGATTTTCAAAAGTTTTTCTTTAGCCCGCCAAAATTATTTAGTTAATACTTTTTAGTTATTATTTTTTAGTTATTATTTTTTAGTTCTAAGTCTATGTAAGTTTTGATTTTTTAGCTAGATTTTTTACCTGTGGATAAGATAAATATTATTTATTTTTTATAGTTTCATAAGCTACTTTTGCTGCTTGATAATCTGGTTTGATTTCAAGAGCTTTTTCGTAAGATTCTCTAGCTAAATTCAAATCTTGTAATCCAGAAAATGCTACTCCTTTTCCAAACCAAGCTTCATAAGATTGAGGATTTATCTCAATAGCAAGATCGTAAGAATTAATCGCTTTTTGATACTCTTTTAATTGATTGTACAAATTTCCCAAACCAATCAAACTAGGAAGATAATCAGGTTTAACTTTTAATGCTTCTTGATAGGCATTAAGAGATTCATCATAGTCTTGAGATTCATAATAAAGTTTTCCTAATTGATTCCAAGGAACATGACTTCTTTCTCTATCTACTATAATTGCTGCTTTAAAGTTAGAAATAGCTTCTTGTTTTCGACCAATTTGTAACCATAAATCCCCAAGATTATTCAAAACTATAAAATTTTTCGGCTCAATTTCTTTAGCTTTAATATAAGCTTGAATAGCATCTTCAATATTATTAAGATGCACTAAAGCGGTAGCTTTACAAATCCAAAGATGAATGCTATTTGGGAAAAAATTGATTCCATCTTCACAGCTTTTTAGCATTGATTCATATTGGTTTAATTCCTGATAGGCAATAGCTTGATTAACCCAAGCCTTTTCTTGTCGAGGAGATTGGTTTAATCCTTTTTTATATAATACAATTGCTCGTTGATAATTTTTTTGCTTTAATTCTAAATCTGCTATTTTTAATTGGCTAATTCCTCTTTTTTCAGTTAAAATTCCATATCCAAGAAAAGATAAAAATGCTAAAATTACTAGAACAAATGGACCAAATATCAAGAATTTATTTGGTTTTTTATGATATTTTTTTAAAGCTAATATAATTTCACTAGCTTTTTGATAACGTTTTTGATAATCAGATACAATCATCAAATTCAAGATTTTTGCTAATTTTCGAGAAACTTTTTTTCGATTCCAGTTGAGATTTTTGCTTAAATAATCTAATTTTAAATTCTTTGGAGATTCCCCTGTTAAATTTTTAATAGCTACCAATCCTAAAGCATATAAATCGCTATTCATTCTGGGATTACCTTGTTTTTGTTCTGGGGGAATATATTCTTGATTTTGATGAGGATTATTTTCTAAAAATTTACCATAAAAAATTAAATTAGCAATAGTTTTAAAAGAGCTAAAACCTATTAAATATATCTGATTATTTGTACTTTTAATTATTTTCTTAGGCTGAATATCTAGATGTAAAACACCTTGTTTATGAATAACTTCTAAAATAGATATAATACTTTCTAAGAAATTAATTACTTTTTCTTCTTTCCAACAGGAATTTTTCTTGAATTCTACCTCAAGATTATTGCCTTCTATAAATTCATAAACTATATAAAAACCATTATTTTCTTCAGAAAAATCTAATAGTTTTGGGATAAATTCAATTTTCTGGCTTAATGATTGAAATAAATTGACTTCTTTTTGTAATAAAACTCTGGCTTTTTCTAGAGTAGATTGATGATTGATAGATTGAGATTTTGGTGATGGTCTAATATATTTAATAATTTTTTTAGGTTGACTCAATAATTGCCAATCTTTTACTAGATAAGTATTACCTAATCCTAAAGGTTTTAAAGTTCCTAAATATTGAACAATTTCATATCTATCATTAATAATTTTTCCTAAAAAGCTTAAAACTTGGAGATTCTCCATCACATCTGATGCAGATTGGTAACGGTTTTTAGTGGTTGGAGCAATCATTTTATTGATAATATTTATTAAATTTTTATCAATATTTTTTATTCCCAGATGCCAATTAAATTGATCCAAATTAAGATCTTCAGAGCATAAATCAGAAAAGCTTTGTCTATCCCATTGAGAAGGTTTTTTCCCAGTTAAAGCATAGATAGCCGTAATTCCCAAAGCATAAATATCACTACTATAGATAGGCCTTCCTCTAACTTGTTCTATTGGCATATAAGCAGGAGTTCCAATGGCCATAGTTTGCTCACCTTGAAGAGAAGTAATTTCCGCCTTAACTGCACCAAAATCAATCAAAACTAATTTACCATCTTGTTGACGGCGAATTAAATTTGATGGCTTAATATCTCGATGAATTTTAGAATGAGTGTGGATAAAATCGAGAATTTCTAATACATCAAGTAAGAGATTTATTACTTCCTCTTGAGTTAATTTTTCTTTTCTAGTTAATTCTTTTTCTAAAGTTTCTCCATCAATAAATTCTTGAACTAAATAAAATTCTCCATTTTCTTGGAAATAGTCAATCAAACTAGGAATGCGATCATGAATACCTAAAACTCTCAAAACTTCAGCTTCCTTAGAAAAACGTAATTGAGCTTGATATCGATATTCTTCATTATTTAACAGAGGATTTAATCTTTTCAAAGCAAATTGATGATTATTATCAGAGTCACTAAGATCTTCTACTAAATAAGTTTGACCAAATGCTCCTCCTCCTAATTGCTTAATCACAAGGTAACGATCGTCTTTAATTTTATATCCAGGGTCAAACAACATAATAGTTCATAGTATATAATCAACTACAATCCATCATCAAAAATTACTAAATTTAAGCTAAAATAGATCTATAACTATTGAAGCATAAACCCACTTAGGGTCGCCAAACCTTTAAAGAGAAAGAAATTCTAATCTGTTGGTCGTCGCTTTATAGTAACCGATCAAGAGAGAAATTTCTCGAAATTGTTGATAAAATTTTATCTAAAACAGATGATTACCTTTTTTCGTCAAAATATACTCCCAATACTTATTTTAATCGTATTTGTTTTCGCCTTAGTAGTAGTTAGTGCCCGTGGATTTATCTCTTCTGATATGCTTGAACCAGCCTATGAGGATAATTTAGCTGTACCTAATGATAATTTAGATGTACCCGAATCTTTATACACTGACCAACCATTGGAAAAAGACATCCCAATTTAGGGGTTATTTCAAAAATAGATCTCACCAGAGATTAAATCTAGCTCTACTAACAATTAACTAAAACTATCAATAGCTAATTTTAAATATAATTGATTTTACTTCTATCTATTTTTGTTGAATCCCTTCTGCTAAAATAAATCACATCTAGATTTAGGCATAGATTCTAGATGCTAATTAGTCTTAATAATCACAAAAAATTTAAGAAGTTGTTAAAAAAACAAAATTATAATAGCTCATCAAATCAGATAGACTCCAAAACCCCTTTAGATAGCCCTCTAGATCAAATCAAATCAGAAAGTCAGGAGTCCCAATTACTCTCTCCTAACCCTGAAGAAATGCTATCTCTCTTACAATCTCCTAATAATCAAGACAGAATGGTGGCAGCAAGGGTTTTCTGTGAATTAGAAGAACCACGAGCAATACCAGAATTGATTAAATTATTACAAGATGTTTGTCCTTTAGTACGGGTAAGTGTGGCTTATGCTCTGGGGCGCAATCCTAGCCCTGAAGCTGTAGAGCCTTTGATTCAAGTACTTAAAAAAGATTTGAATGGTTATGCCCGTAAAGGTATAGTTTGGGCCTTGGGAAATAGTAGCGATCGTCGTGCTTTAAATCCTTTACTTCATACTCTTAAAACTGATATCTCAGCAGTAAGGCTTTGGGCGGCAAGCTCTTTAGCTCAAATTGCTATTTTAGACTACGAAGATATCATTGCTACTATCCCAACTGTTATTGAAATTTTAAGAAAAGATCCCATAGCAGCAGTACGGAGTAATTGTGCCTGGTGTGTAGGACAATTATGTCGCGAATTACCTTTAAATGTAATCTATGCAACAGCAATCGATGCTTTAATCGAGGCTCTAGTAGAAGATGAAGATTTAGGAGTGAAAGAAGATGCTAAAGCTGCTCTTTTAAAAGTAGGAGATCCTAGAGGATTACAATTGATAGAAGAATTAGAATTTGAAGGAATTATTCCAATGGTTAATTAGAAATAAAGAATAATCATTAGATTATAAAATTTAGCAATTGCCTACCATATAAAAATATTTATTAAATAAAAAATAATGCGAGATCCCCTCATTTTAGGAATTAGCGGTGCTTCAGGTTTAATTTATGCTGTAAGAGCTTTAAAATACCTTCTAGAAGCAGATTACACCATCGATGTAGTGGCTTCAAAGTCAACTTATATGGTATGGCAAGCAGAACAAAACATTAAAATGCCTACAGAGCCAGATTTACAAGTAGAATTTTGGCGCAATCAAACGGGTATATTTGAAAGTGGAAAACTTCGTTGTCATCGTTGGGGAAATGTGGGAGCAACTATTGCTAGTGGTTCTTTTCGGACTCAAGGAATGATCATTATGCCTTGTAGCATGAGTACTGTAGCTAAAATTGCTGTAGGATTAAGTTCAGATCTCCTAGAAAGAGCCGCTGATGTACAATTAAAAGAAAGTCGTCCTTTAATTTTGGTGCCTCGTGAAACTCCATTTAGCTTGATTCATCTGCGCAATCTTACAACTTTAGCAGAAGCAGGAGCCAAAATCGTGCCGGCAATTCCTGCTTGGTATCATAATCCCCAAACTATTGAGGATTTAGTTGATTTTGTTGTTGCTCGTGCTTTAGATCAATTATCTATTGATTGTGTGGATTTTAATCGTTGGCAAGGTTGATCATCTCCAGATAATAAAGCTTAATTATTCATCAAATAAGAAAAGGCTTGACTATGAATAACTTGAATTTACAATAAATACTAAATTTTTTAGATCTGAGGCACAAGTTAAAGTAGGTAGTTAAAAAACTTTATTTCAAAAAAACTATAACTACTTAAAATCTTAAATATCATTAAATCTAGATTGCCAATGAGATTATTTATATTAATATCCGTACCTATAACTCTATTAATTATTGCTATTCAAAATAGAAGACTTATAGAATTAGTATTTTTTGGAAATAATACTTTATCTTTACCTATGTTTATTTGGATAATAGTATTTTTCTTAGCAGGAATTATGACTAGTATTATTTTATATGTCCTAAATAATCTATTCCAACCCACTCCAGTTAAGTTAAATTCCAGAAGGTATCCATATCCATCTGCTACAAAAGCTTCATATCAAGCAAAATCAAAAAATTCTCAAACCTCAAACCCTCCTCCATCAAAATCTAAAACAAATTCTCAATCATTAGAAAACGAAAGAGAAAACCAAGATTATCCTCCAGAAGAATTTATTAGGCAAAGTCAATCCTCTCCTGATAAATCTGATAAACCTGATGAGGAAATGCCTCCAAAATCAAATCAAATTCCCCGTGATTTTGATGATGATTGGGAAACTCCTAGGAAACCACAGCAAACTCCTGATGATTTTGATGACTGGGAAACTCCTAGGAAACCAGAAGAAATTCCTCAAGATAGGGATTCTGATTCTGATGATATTTTCCCTCGCGCCTTAGAAAAAACTCCTCGCAAACCTCAAATCTATTCTTATAATAATCGCACTTCTCAAAATACCGGTGTGGGAAAAAAAGAGTCTGTTTATGATGCCAATTATAGAGTGATTACTCCACCTTATCGAGGTTCACAATCCCAAGATTTAGAAGATGATGAATATGAAGATGATGATGAAGATTGGATTTAATTTTTTTTAGTCGCAAAATAGCTAATACTAAATCCATCAGTAATACTAAATTTAGTTAAAATTAATAATAATAATAATAAGGAAAAGTAAAAATTAAAAATGAATAATTTATTGCAAGGAGTGAGTGTTTATCTGATTGGTATGATGGGAGTAGGGAAATCAACCATAGGAAAGATTTTAGCCAAACATCTAAAATATAGATTCTTTGATACAGATATATTAATCCAACAAATAACAAAAAAAAGTATTAATGATATTTTTGCAACGGATGGAGAAGAAAGTTTTCGTAATCTCGAAAGTCAAGTGCTAGGAGAATTAGGGGCATATACCAAAAGTGTAATAGCTACAGGTGGTGGTATCGTAACTAAATCAGAAAATTGGGGTTATCTTCGTCATGGTTTAATTATTTGGTTGGATGCTCCGGTGGATTTACTAATAAAACGCTTAGGTAATGATCATAGTAGGCCACTTTTAAAATCTGTTGATCTCAGAACAAAATTAATATC
>JANQIW010000142.1 GCA_028281945.1 Prochloraceae cyanobacterium PL24a_bin.78 | reverse complement strand
GGGGGGGAGGGGGGGGAATGGGGAGAATGGGAGGAATGGGAGGAATGGGAAGACTTGGGAGAGTGGGAGAATGGGAGAATGGGGGAATGGGTGATGGGGAGAGTCTTAAGACAAGGGAGTTGCTTGAGACAAGGAAGACAAGGAAGACAAGGAAGACAAGGGAGACAAGGGAGTTTCTTGAGACAAGAGAGAAAAAGAGTATATCTTATTTACTTATTACTTATTACTCAGATCTTATTACTTAATCAAAGCTTATTACTTATTACTTAAATCAAGGATGGGGAGAATGGGGAGTTAAAGTAGTTTAAGCTAGAAGAGTAGGGATAATATAGGGATAATATATTAATTAATAGCCATACCAAAGAGGAAATCTGGTTTCTAATTGGCTCAAGGTTATCACATTTCCCCTAGAAATCAAGTTAAGCTAAATATAAAAGATAAATAATTTAATTAAGGAATTATAGCTATGGGGTTATTTAAGCGTGCTTGGCAGGTAATTCGTACCAATATTAACGGTTTCATTGAAGAAACAGAAGATCCAGAAAAAATGATGGAAGAAGCAATAGAAAATTTAGAGCAACAGTTAATTTTAATGCGTCAAGGAGTAGCAAGAGCGATCGCCACCGTCAAACGTACAGAGAGAGAAGAAAGAGAGCATCAAAAACAAGGGGAAATATGGTATAGTAGAGCACAACTAGCTTTAAAAGCACAAGAAGTGAATGTAGCAAGAGATGCTCTAGAAAAATTACAAGAACATCAAAATTATCAAAAAATAATACAAACCCAATTGAATCAACAAAACACCATTGTCAATTCTCTAAAATTACAATTGCGGGATCTTGAGAAAAAAACATCAGAAGCAAAAATGAAAAAAAATATGTACTTAGCCAGAGCGACATCGGCAGTAGCTGCTAAAAATTTCCATGAAATAGTAGGAGATATGGAAATAGGAAGTAAAAGTAATGGTTTTGATAAGATGGAAGAAAAAGTATTGCAATTAGAAGCAGAATTAGAATTAATAACCCATAAAAATGTAGATAGTCTAGAAGCGAAATTTGCAGCCCTAGAAAATTCAAGCAATAATAATTTAGATGTATCTTCCATATCTTCTATATCAACAGATGAAATTAATGATACCAAAATTTCAGAATTAGATTTAGAAATTGAAAAACTGCGATCAAAATTAGACAGTATTTAAATTTAATTAAGTCAAACAGTTAAACTAGAAGATAGAGAAGATTGAATGGCATTTCTTAAAACTAGATGTCACAATCGAAATCGAAATACTAAGTAGAACATATAGTAAACCAAGATTAGGTAAATTTGTATCATGGGACTTTTTGAACGTATTGGAAGAGTAGTAAGAGCCAATGTTAATGATTTAGTTAACAAAGCAGAAGATCCTGAAAAAGTATTAGATCAAGCTGTTATAGATATGCAAAATCAAGTAGTAGAGCTACGCAAAGCAGTAGCAGGTGCTCTAGCTACTCAAAAACGTATTGAACAGCAATACAAAGAAAATGAGAAAGAAGCTGCATCCTGGCAAAAACGCGCTCAATTAGCTTTACAAAAAGGGGACGAAAATCTAGCACGTCAAGCACTTACTAGAAAAAAAGGTTATTCTGAAACAGCAGCACAACTTAAAGAACAATTAGAGCAACAAATTACTCAAATAGAGCAACTTAAACGTAATCTAACTGGTTTAGAAAGCAAAATTTCTGAGGCAAAAACTAAGAAAGATATGCTCAAAGCGAGAATGAGTGCGGCTAAAGCAAATCAACAAGTGCAAAATACCGTAAGTGATCTCAATACTAGCTCAGCAATGGCTGCTTTTGAAAGAATGGAAGATAAAGTGTTACAAATGGAAGCAGTTTCTCAATCAGCAGCAGAATTGGCAGGGGAATCATTAGAAGATGAGTTTGCTAAATTAGAAGCAGGTAGCGATATCGAAGCAGAATTAGCGGCCATGAAATCACAACAGCTATTAGAAAGTCAACCAGCTCAACAATCTTTACCAGCAAGTAGTCAGGATGATTCATCTACTCAATCTCAAGAAGAATCTCAATCTCAAGAAAAATCTCCATCTCAACAAAGTTCTGCTATTGATGCCGAATTAGAAGCATTACGAGCACAACTGAAAAAAATGAATTAAGGAGATTAGTAAAATTTCTTGCATCTAGCAGGCAGATTTTGTCTGCTAAATTATATATTTATTTCCAGAGTTACCCTACAGTAAGATGGGAAAATTATTGATGTTGTTTTAAATTAAGAGGAATTAAGATTGTGGGTAGTACACTTATAATTTCTGATGTTGAATTTGAACAAGAAGTTTTAAACTCACCAAAGCCTGTATTAGCATATTTTTGGGATGAATGGTGTGGTCCTTGTCGTCTCGTGTCTCCTACTATTGATTGGATTGCGGAAAATTATAGCGATCGTCTTAAGGTTGTTAAGTTACAAGTAGATCAATCACCAGAGTCTGTTAAAACATATAAAGTAGAAGGAGTTCCGGGAATTAGAATCTTTAAGAATAAGGAAGTTATAGTTTCCTATGAAGGAGCAATTACTAAGACTAAATTAACAGAGATGATTGATTCTTCTCTTTAAAATAATTAGGTGCAAAAGAGGAAGTAAAGGGGAGTTATCTAGGGTTTTCTGAAAATACTAATTAGATAAATAATGGTAAATCATAAGTAATAAGTGATTAAGTAAATATGTTAATTACAATCTGAACAATCTTAAAATTACTCCCCTAGTTTATTTGTAATAGAAAAATTTGCTTTTTACAAAAGTATTTGCTAAATATAAATAAGTAATCATAGTGATAAAGAATTCCTCGAAGAACTTTTAATGTTTTATTGAGGAAAACCTTATTCATACTTTCCAAGATTAATTCATCAAAGGCGAAAAACAATAATCAAAATGCAACTTGCAAATCGCTTAAAAGCCCTACAAAAAAATGTTTTTGCTCAAATGGATCAAGCAAAAGCTCAAAGTGCTGCATCAGGGCATAAAATTATTGATCTTTCTTTAGGTTCTTTAGATTTATCTCCACCCAAATCAGTAATTACTACCATAGAAAAATCTTTGTATGATCCTAGTAATTATGGTTATCTATTATATCATGGAACTAAAAATTTTAGGGAAACGGTAGCTCATTGGTATACCAAAAAATTTGGCATTCCGGTGAATCCTGAAACAGAAGTACTACAACTCATCGGATCCCAAGAAGGCACTGCACATCTACCTTTGGCAATACTTAACCCAGGAGATTACGCTTTATTAGGGAATCCCTGTTATCCTTCCCATCCAGGAGGAGTTTATCTTGCAGGTGGAAAACCTTATTATATGCCATTATTGGCGGAAAATGATTTTTTACCTATATTTGGGGATATTCCCAATGAAATTATCCAAAAAGCACGTTTAATGATTCTGAATTACCCTCATAATCCTACAACAGCAGTTGCTAGTTTAGATTTTTTCCAAGAAGCAGTAGTTTTTTGTAAAGAGAATAATATAACTTTAATTCATGATTTTCCCTATGGAGATATAGTCTTTGAAGAAAATTATATTTCTCCTTCAATATTTCAAGTAGATACTAAGAAAGACATATCCATTGAATTATTTAGTTTTTCTAAATCTTATGCTATGGGAGGCTTTCGTATCGCTTATGCCATAGGTAATGCCACTTTAATTCAAGCCTTAAAACAAGTAAAATCAAACATAGATTTTAACCAATACAAAGGAATCTTAGCTGGGGCAATGACTGCTTTAAATGGTTCTCAAGAATGCCTGAAAGAAACAGTAAATATCTTAAAAAATCGTCGAGATGTCTTTGTTAAAGCATTAAATGATATAGGATGGGAAATTCCTCTGCCTAAAGCAACTATGTATGTATGGGCAAAATTGCCTCCTCCTTGGGAAAATAATTCCATGGATTTTTGTACTAAATTAGTAGCAAATACTGGTGTAGCAGCAGCTCCGGGTTCTGGTTTTGGTTCTTCAGGAGAAGGGTATATTCGCTTTGCTCTTGTAAGAGATACTGAAATTTTAACCGAAGCAGTTGAGAAAATAGCTTTATTTATGGGTAAAAATTCTTGAACAAAGAACGTATATATTGGTTGGCATGGTCTCAAATTTCTAAAATAGGTCCTATTTCCCTTAACAAAATCTACCAGCATTTTGGATCTTTAGCTGAAGCTTGGGAAACTCCAGTGAATGCCTTTGGAGCAATAGATGGATTTGGTGTTAAGTTACTGAATATTATTAAAGTAGAACGATCGAAAATTAATCCAGAAGAATTCATAGAAAAACACATTCAAAAAAATCCAAATTTCTGGACACCTGCTGATGAGGAATATCCTCGTCTATTATTAGAAATCCCTAGCCCCCCTCCAGTTTTATACTATCAAGGCAAAATTAATCTAAATGAGAATAAAGGAATTACTCCTTTAATTGGAATAGTTGGGACTCGTAAACCTACACAACATGGTTGTCGTTGGACTCGCTTACTTAGTGCAACCCTTGCTAAACATGGATTTACCATTGTTTCAGGAATGGCAGGAGGAATTGATGCCCATGCCCATAGTAGCTGTTTAGATTCACAAGGACGAACTATAGCCGTGTTAGGAACAGGAGTAGATACAATTTATCCCTCTAGTAATCGGAAGCTTTACCAACAAATTCAAGAAAAGGGTTTATTATTAAGTGAATATCCAGCAGGTACTAAACCTATTTCTCATAATTTTCCCCCTCGTAATCGGATTATTGCAGGTTTAAGTCGTGCAATTTTAGTGACAGAAGCACCGGAAAAATCAGGAGCATTGATTACAGCTAAGTATGCTAATGAATTCGGGAAAGATGTTTATACTTTACCAAATTCTCCTGATGTAGAATCGGCAAGGGGTTGTTTGAGATTATTAAATCAAGGGGCTAGTATTATTATTAATGAAAGAGAGTTATTAGAAGCATTAGGGACAATTCCTCAATTGGATAATATAGTGAAGAATACTGAGGAAAAACTACCACAATTATCTATTTTTGAGGAGGAAAAGTCACAACCTTTACCAGATTTAGATCCAGATGTTATGAAAGTTTATCAGTGTATTTCCACTGAAGCCATGGCATTTGATTTGATTTTAGAACGATCAAATTTAAAACAAGGAGATGTTTCTAGTGCCATAACTATATTAGAAGTATTAGGATTAATAGAAGAATTACCGGGATTGCGATATAAGAAACTTTGATATCAAGATTATATTAGAAAATATTAGGGATAATTAAACAGAAAACATAGTAAAATAAAAACCAAATAATAGTAAAAAAATAGTAAAAGTATAGGGTTAACTAATCATTGCCATACGATAATATTTGTAAATATTTAGCTGAAAAATATCCAGAACCATTTGTATCTTGGATATTGTCAGAACAACCACGAAATATTCGAGTACTTAAAACGGAATTGAGTAACGAACCCATTCGTGCAGATTCCTTAATATTGTTAGAAATTAATCAAAAAATCCTTCATATAGAATTCCAAACCGTACCAAAGTCTAATTCTCCCATTCCTTCTAGGATGCTGCAATATTATGCAAGATTGCGAGGGAAATACAAAACAAAAAAAATAGAGCAAGTAGTAATTTTTCTGAAAGAGACGACATCAGAGGCTGTTTTCATTGATTCTTATCGAAGCGAAAGTACTCTACATCGTTATCGAGTTATTCGTCTTTGGGAAGAAAATCCAGCTTCTTTACTGGCTAATCCGACACTTTTACCACTGGCAACTCTGGCTAAAAGTGATTCCCCTGATGGACTTTTAAGACAAATTTCTAATTCTGTAGATACAATTGAAGATATAACACAGCAAAGAGAAATTTTAGCTTGCACAGGAGTGTTGGCTGGTTTAAGATTTCCAGAAAATATGATTAAACAATTATTTAGAGAGGATATTATGCGAGAATCTGTTATTTATCAAAGAATACTCCAAGAAGGTAGAGAAAAAGGCAGAGAAGAAGGTAGACAAGAAGGCCTAGAAGAAGGTAGAGAAGAAGAAGGAATTAAGTTACTAATTCTTCAATTAAATCGTCGTTTTGGTAAACTTGATACTTCAATGTTAGAGAAATTACAACAATTATCTCTTTCCCAAGTAGAAGAATTGGGGCAATTAATGCTTGATTTTTCTTCTGTGGAAGATTTGAATACTTGGTTTAGGGAAAAAAATATTTAAAACCTAAATCTTAATTGGCACTTTTAGGGAATATTTCCCTATTTTAATATTTTTAGAGGATATAATTAAAAAAATTTGGAGAGGAAATTATGCAAGAATCTTTTATTAATCAAATCTTCTTCCAAGAAGGAGTAGAAAAAACTCTACAAAAAGCTGGAGAAGAAGCCAGACGACAAGATAAACTTGAAGGAAGAATTTTTGGAGAAATTAACTTACTGATTATTCTATTAAATAGTCGTTTTGGTAAACTTGATGCTTCGATTTTAGAAAAATTACAAGAATTATCTCTTTCCCAACTAGAAGAATTAGAAGGATTCATGATTGATTGTTCCTCTTTTGAAGATTTAAATACTTGGTTAAAGGAAAAAATATTAAAAAACCAAATTCTTGCTTTAAGGGGATTTCTAAGAGTATATAATTCAATAATTATTTTGAGAAAAAAATATGCAAGAATCTGTTGAAAATCAAATTCTGTTTCTACAAGGTAGGCTTGAAGGAAGAGTTTTAGGAGAAATTAAGTTGCTAATTCGTCTATTGAACCGTCGCTTTGGTAAGCTTGATAGTTCAATTTCAGAGAAATTTATAAAATTATCTTTTTCTCAATGGAATGAATTAGAAGAGTTAATCTTTGATTTTTCTACTGTAGAAGATTTGAATACTTGGTTAAAGGAAAAAATAGTTAAATAAGTTTTATGTCAGAAATTATTATTAGCATACCAGCAACAACAGCAAATTTAGGTCCCGGATTTGATTGTATTGGAGTAGCTCTCAATATTTACAATGAATTTAAGTTTACTCTAACTGAAGACGAAGTAAACATTAAGATAACAGGAGCAGAAGCTCATCGTCTCACTACAGATAAAACTAATTTATTGTACAAATCATATAAAGAAGTTTATGATCATTTAGGAAAAGAAGCCCCCAATGTCAAAATTGAAATCAATCTCAATGTACCTTTATCAAGAGGTTTAGGAAGTTCTGCCACAGCTATTGTGGGAGGTTTAATAGGAGGGAATTATTTAGCAGGAAATCCTTTAGATTTATCTGAAATTATATCTATGGCTATTGCTATGGAAGGCCATCCTGATAATGTAGTGCCAGCTTTACTAGGTAAATGTCAATTATCCATTCCTAAGGCAGGCAAATGGTTAATTTGTGAAATTCCTTGGCATCAAGATATTATTCCAGTCATTGCCATTCCCAACTTTGAGGTTTCAACTAAAGGTGCCAGAGAAGTATTACCAGAACAAATAACCTATCAAGATGCTATTTTTAATATTGCTCATATGGGATTGCTACAAAGAGGTTTACAAACAGGTGAAGAAAATTGGTTAAGAATTGCTTTAGACGATAAACTTCATCAACCTTATCGAAAAAAATTAATTCAAGGATATGAGTTAGTTAAATCTGCTGCAATCTCTGCGGGAGCTTATGGTATGGTAATTAGTGGTGCAGGCCCTGCTTTATTGGCTTTAACCAACCAAATACAAGTAAATGCTGTGGTTCGAGCTATGAAAAATTCTTGGGAATCAATGGGCATAATGGCAGAAGTGCGATCGCTTTCTATAGATACTAAAGGCACTAATATTATATATAGCAACTAGGTAAAATTTAGGAACAAAACTTCACTCTAATACTATTAATATATGATCATTAAGATTTGAATTAAAAAATTTTCAAAAACCTTTGATCTAGATAGGATAAGGTGCAAGTTTTTAAGCTTCAATAGTAAATTTATACTAAATCTTGACGAGTTTAGTTATTTTTTAAGGGATATATTATGTATATTTAATGATTAAAGAATACTGCGCTTACGAGTAGATTTCAAGATTTTAAATCAAGTTAAAGTAAATATACTACAAGGTAGGCGACATTATATTAAAACCTCCAGTAGACAATGTTGAGATTATTAATAAAAAAATTTAGTTAAAGAAAATTTATCAATTAGAATTTAAGCAATTAATATTAAACAAATAAAGAAAAGTTAGTAAGGAGCAAAATAGATCAAAAATTATGGAGGTAAATTTGAATACAATTATTGCCAAGCAGCGAATGAAAGAAAAAAAGTTGCGAATAACACCTCAACGTCATGCGGTTTATGCAAATCTTTTGTCTCGTCAAGATCATCCTACAGTAGATTCAATTTTGGCAGATATAAATAGTGATTTACCCATCGCTTCCAAAGCAAGTGTATATAGTGCTTTAGCTGTATTGCGAGAAGTGGGATTGGTGCGAGAGGTGTTATTAGAAGAAGGTGTCACCCGTTATGATGCAAAAATAGAACCTCATCATCATTTTGTTTGTCATCAATGTGGCTCCATTGATGATTTAGAATGGGGTGTATTTTCTAATTTGACAATGGATAACTTGCCTGAAGGATTACATGGGAATTCCTACGAAATAATTGTTAAAGGAATTTGTTCTTGTTGTTCTTAGGTGGTATTGGTTTAAGTAATAATGGGATGTTTTATGTTAAAGAAATTCTCACGTTGGCAATAACAAAATGTTAAAGAATTGCTATTATTGCCCCAAATCAAGTTAAGAAAAGACTACAATAAACATTCCGCTGCATTATGCTAAAAATTTAATTTCATCGCAGCAAAGATAAGCAATGTTAAATCCAAACTTAGAAGAAATCGAACTAAGCAAAGACGAATATCAACGCTACTCTAGGCATATTATTTTGCCGGAGGTAGGCTTAGAAGGACAAAAAAAACTTAAAGCAGCCAGTGTGTTATGTATTGGCACGGGTGGATTAGGCTCACCATTATTATTATATTTAGCAGCCGCAGGCATTGGCAGAATAGGGATTGTGGATTTTGATATTGTGGATAGTTCTAATTTACAGCGTCAAATCATCCATGGCACTTCTTGGGTAGATAAACCAAAAATTGAATCGGCTAAAAATCGTATTTTAGAGATTAATCCTTTATGTCAGGTAGATTTATACGAAACTCGCCTCACTTCGGAAAATGCCTTGGAAATTATGGAACCTTACGATGTTGTGGTGGATGGTACGGATAATTTCCCGACTCGCTATCTTACTAATGATGCTTGTGTTTTGTTGAATAAGCCTAATGTTTATGGCTCTATTTTCCGCTTTGAAGGGCAGGCTACTGTTTTTAATTATCAGGAAGGTCCGAATTATCGGGATTTATATCCTGAGCCACCACCTCCTGGAATGGTTCCTTCTTGTGCTGAAGGTGGGGTTTTGGGTGTGCTTTGTGGTATTATTGGTACTATACAGGCTACTGAAACTATTAAGATTATTCTTGGGGTTGATACTACTCTTAGTGGTAGATTGTTGCTCTACAATGCTTTGGAGATGAATTTTAGGGAGTTGAAATTACGCCCTAATCCTAAACGCCCTGTGATTGATAAGTTAATCGATTATGAGCAATTCTGCGGTATTCCTCAAGCTAAGGTGCAGGATACTGAAAGTAAATCTGATCTACCTGAAATGACTGTGCAGGAGTTGAAGCAGCTTCTTGATAGTGGTAGTGATGATTTTGTTTTGGTGGATGTGCGCAATCCTAATGAGTATCAAATTTCTAAAATTCCTGGATCTTTACTTGTGCCTTTGCCTGAGATTGAAAATGGTTCGGGGATTGATAAGATTAAAGAAGCTCTTAATGGCCATCGGTTGATCGCTCACTGCAAAATGGGTGGTCGATCGGCTAAGGCTTTAGGTATCCTTAAGCAAGCTGGTATTGAGGGGACTAATGTTAAGGGTGGTATTACTGCCTGGGCTAAGGAAATCGATCCTTCTGTTCCTTTATATTAATTATTTTCTACTATCTGAATTACAAAATAGAAGAAGTACTAAGTAAATATACTAAAACTGAATTTGCTCTAATCATCCTACCCTGCTTGGTGTAAAGCTTATAAAGGGTAGGTTTTTTAAAGGATGGGAATGGGAGAATGGGAGATGGGGAGATGGGGAGATGGGGAGAATGGGAGATTGGGAGATTGGGAGATTGGGAGAATGGGAGATGGGGAGATGTGGGGAATGGGAGATTGGGAGAATGGGAGATTGGGAGATGGGGAGATGTGGAGATTTTGAACAATTGAGATTGATATTTAGATAATGGGGAATAAAGAAGAAATAATCAGCTTATAATAGCGGACAAGATTGTTCTTTTTTTTTGATTTAATTTCTTTTGTTTAAGATTATGAAATTTTTGTTTTCACGTGGCAGAGTCTTAACTGCTTTTTCTTTACAATTTGCTTTATTAGGCTTTCATATGGTTTCCTCTCCTGTTGCTTTGGCTAATGAGGATTTTGATGATTGTGTGGTGAGTATTCTTAATAGTGGTTTATCTGAGCAAGAGGCTGGTGAGGCTTGTGCGGATGCTCTTGACCCTGAAAATTTAGGTGAGTGTGTGGAAAAGATTACTGAAAAAACTGCTATTTCTGGGGCAGATGCTCTCCAAAATTGTTATTTGGTTAGACGACCTCGTGATTTATCTAAATGTGTGGTAGATATTAATAAGGATGTTTTAGATGAAGAATTTTCTGATGATGATTCTGATTCTGTTGCTCAATCTTCTGATGAATCTCAAGATTCTTCTTTGGAGCAGTCTTCGGAGGAATCTTTGGAGGAGTCTTCGGTTGTTGTTGCTTCTGAAAGTCTACTTTTTGCTTTAGATACGTGTCGTCGTAGTCTTTTGCCTTTACGTCATTCTGAATGTGTTATTGGTATAAGTACTGAATCTGAAAATCTTCCTCCTACTCAAGTTATGGAAATCTGCATTAGTGCTCAAACTCCTGCTGTTATTTTTCCTTTGAATAGAAATTAATAGTTTTTTTTGGGCGATCGCTTTTTTTTGATTGGCATCGCCTTTTTTTCTTTTTTCTTTAATAATGATATAGATGGAGAATGGGAAGAATGGGGTGAATGGGAAGAATGGGAAGATAGAGAATTATTGGTGGATAGCAGAGAGTAGGGAAAGTGAATTTTGATTAATTGTCTTAGATTTAAGATTCTTAAAGTCTATCATTATTTTATTTCTCAAGTTGAGGTTGTATTTATATCTTTACTTGCCAGATTAGTTTTTCCTTCGTTATTCCCAGTACTTTGGATATTATTAATCACATTTGTTCTATGATCTTTTTCTAAACTTTTTTCTATTAAAGAATAGAGTTTGTCTAGTTGTAGTTCAAGTGATTTAATTTGTTTTTCATGGTTATTTTGGCTAACATTATTTTGTAGTTCAAGTGATTGGATTCGGTTTTCATAATTATTTTTGCTAAGATTAAGCAGTTTTTCTGTTTGCTTTAATTGCATTTTAGCTATTTCCAATTGGTTTTCTAAACGCATTACTTCAAAAGGATCATCTAAAAATTCTTTTGCTGGTAATTTGCCTATAACTACTTTTCCATAATTTTGAAGAGTTTCTTCTATAATATCTCTAGAACCAGTTGGAGTATCAATAATCATCCTTAGAGTATATCCTTCTAACTCTATTTTAACTGTAGCTTTTATATCAGGATATTTATATTTTAATATATGACTAAAAAAAGTCAAGATTGAAGTACCTGCTTCCTTGTATTCTGGGGGAAATTCGATAAATCTTTTAATCTCTTCTTCCTCTTGATTGTCTTTGGTAGTATCCTCTGCCTGATCTTTTATATAAGTCAAATCCAATATTTCTAATCCTTTCTGGATGAATCTAGTAAATTCTCCTCGTTCAAAATTTTTATCAGGATATATGGGACGACGATTCTTAAAAACAAAATCATTTGAATATTCATCTTTTGTTTCATAGGTTAAATAAATATAATCGCAAATAACATTATCTAATTTAATATTGCTGTTGATATTCCAATCTTCAATACAAGCACCAGTAAGAATAGCATTAGTAAAATCAGCATTTAATGCTGTAACTCCAATTAAATAGGCATCATTGAGGTAGGCACCTTTGAGGTTGGCGTCTTGGAGATTGGCACCTTGGAGGTTGGTACCAATTAAATAGGCATCATTGAGGTAGGCACCTTGGAGGTTGGCACCTTTGAGGTTGGCGTCTTGGAGATTGGCACCTTGGAGGTTGGTACGATAGAGCTTGGCACCTTTGAGGTTGGCAACATTGAGGTAGGCATTTTCGAGGTAGGCATCTTCGAGGTAGGCATCTTCGAAGTTGGCACGATAGAGGTTGGCACCTTGGAGGTTGGCACGATAGAGGTTGGCACCTTGGAGGTAGGCACCATTGAGGTAGGCACCTTTGAGGTTGACACCTTTGAGGTTGGCACCTTGGAGGTTGGCACGATAGAGCTTAGCACCTTTGAGGTTGGCACAATAGAGGTTGGCATCTTTGAGGTTGGCATGATAGAGCTTGGCACCTTGGAGGTTGGCGCCATTGAGCTTGATTTCGATCTCTGAATTCTTCTTTCTCCAACTGTTCCAGTGATCAACTCCTCGTTTAAGCCTTTTAACTTGTGTTATGCCAAATATTTTTTGTATTATACCAAATATTCTTTGAAAAAATCCTATCAAGAATCCCTCCATCCTTCGATCGCCGCCATAAGAATATTAAAAAGAGGACGATTTACCAATTCTTTCAATCCTTCGCTTCCTGCTGATTTGAGAGCATTAATGATCTTGGACTTTAGATTTGGATTCTTTTCTATTTGAGTTACAGCTTCAGTAGCAACCACCATTTGTTCTGATGCAGTTGAAGTGGGATAAGTTTGGGATAATTGATCCAAAAGTGATTGAATTTCTTTGGCTAATTCAGCTAAATTA
Source organism: Prochloraceae cyanobacterium PL24a_bin.78 (assembly GCA_028281945.1). Taxonomy (GTDB): domain Bacteria; phylum Cyanobacteriota; class Cyanobacteriia; order Cyanobacteriales; family JANQIW01; genus JANQIW01. The sequence continues at coordinate 24,181 of JANQIW010000142.1, read as the reverse complement.
TTTTTTTCTCCTTCGCTGATAGTTTTATTTATATTTCCACCTGCGAGATTGGCTTCTCCATAATTAGTTCCAATACTTTGGATATTATTTTGGCTTGGTTGTGACATGGTTTTATTCTTAATCAGATGATTTATACTAATACCATTATATCTCAATCTTTGTTCTTTCGCTAGTGTTTGAGGAATTTCTATTAAATGGAAAAAGGGCAAGGTTAGGATAAATATATCTTTAGTCTTTCCTTTAATTCCAATATAATATTTCTATTTACTTTTTATTTAGTTAAAAATACCTTTCAAAAAAGCAATAACTTCACCCCAAGCTTCGGTAGAAGCCACAGGATCGTAACGATAACCATCATCACGCATAAAAGTATGCTCATTGTCACAGATAAAAGTTTTGTGTTTAACCTTAGCATCTTCCAGAGATTGAAGTAAAACTTTACGATCGTCATAAGGAATATGGGGATCAAGAGTGCCGATAACTAATAACATATCCCCTTTAATCTCACTAACACGATCGATTGAATCAGCCTTACCTCTCCCCAATTTACCCTTGGGAACTCCAGTAGGATAACAACAGACAGAAGCTTTAATTTCCTGTTCAAAAGCTGCCCTAAAAGCTAAATGTCCCCCGATACAAAAGCCAAGAGCACCTAATTTGTCTGAATCTACAGAGCTTTCCCCCTTCAGAAAGTCAATCACAGCGCGGGTATCAGCATCATAAGCAGGAACAGGAGTACGACGAGCATTATCATTACCCCGCATTTTACCAAGGGGAGTGGGTTCCATAACCAAACCGATGGGTTCAGTGCGATGGAAAATTTCCGGTGCAGCCACCACATAACCATATCCAGCCAAGTAGTTAGCAGCGCGAATCATGGGGCCGCCTAATTGATAGATATCGGTGTAAAAGACGATTCCAGGATAAACACCCTGTACTGCTGGAGATGCTACATAAACACGCATTAAACTATCATCCACGATGAGGGATACTTCTTTTTGGGTAATCTTCACTTTTTTGTCTCCTTTTAGTAGTTAAAATGTAGTTAAACTAAATTGATGGGCAATTTTTGACTTCCATTCTACTTTTGATTAGAGAATGGATACACTGAGAATAATATCATTTTTCTTTAATAGCGATAGAGATGAAGAATGGGAGAATGGGGGGAATGGGGGGAATGGGGAGATGGGTAAGTAGGAATTGATACTGAGATTAAGGAGAATAAGTTTTTGTTAATTATCCTAAAATCAGAACATTTTAACTCTAGTATTGCTTTAGAAAATTGGTATAACTTAAAAAATTATGAGATAAATTTATGTTAGATAAAAGTATTGTCTCGGAAAAATTAGCTTCTTCTTCTTTGGAGGATGGGGAGGAGAATGAATTTGATTTGGAATTACCTGATGTTGAGAATTTAGTAACGGAAGATGATACGCCTGTGGATAACCTTTTTTCTGCTAAACAGCAGCGTTTGTTGGTAAGTTGTCTTTATTCTTCTTTTGAAGAGGAAATGTTTTTAGCTGATGCGAATGTTGGGATCTTTTATCAATCAGATTTGCCGCCGATTGTTCCTGATATTTTTATTAGTTTAAATGTCACAATTCCTGATAATTGGTGGGAAAAACAGAATCGTTCTTATTTTGTTTGGAATTTTGGTAAACCTCCTGAAGTAGTTGTGGAAATTGTTTCTAATAAAGTGGGAAATGAGTTGACTAGTAAGCTTTCTATTTATGAAAGAATGCGGGTTAGTTATTATATTGTTTACGATCCTACTCGGCAATTAGATGATAAACCATTGCATATTTACAAAATGAATGGTGCTCATTATGCAGAAATGTCTGAAAATTTCTTAGAGGAAGTCAATTTAGGTGTGACTTTTTGGGAGGGAGAGTTTGAAAAAAAACACGATACTTGGTTGCGTTGGTGCGATAAATCCCGCAATCTCCTTTTGACTGGAGATGAGAAAACAATTTTAGCAAATCAACGTGCTGAAATTGCTGAACAACGCGCTGAAACTGCTGAACAACAAAATGAAATTATGAGGCAACAAAATGAAAAATTACTCCAAAGATTGCGGGCTTTAGGAATCGATCCCAATATTGAATAGTTAATGTTTGATAAGGTTAATAGTTAATATTTAATGGTTAGCTATTAACCCTTTTCTATAATGGAATAACTTCCCTAAAAAGGTAAATAGTTATTTGATTAAGGAGAAACTAATCTATTCCAAAGGTTATTGTTTCACTCTGATATTTGTTGTCAGTTGGAGCACCATTGGGATACATATCAAAAGCAAAGGTTTCTCCTACTAAATTTTTATCGAAAGTGAAGGTTTTTTCTCCTATGCCATTGTTATCAGTTTGGATTTTTCCTAATGATTGAACACATTTCAAATATAAATTATATTCAGTATTAGGTGTTCCTGCTGTTATATTTGCTGAAACAGTAAATGAATCATTATCAGACTTTTGAGTAACACTAATATACCCGCCGATTAAGCTCTCGTCTTGTTTGAATCCATCAGTATTTACATCATTATTTTTACAATCAGAAAAATCTTGACGTACTAATGCTCCAATACGATTATATTTAATTGCTTCTTCTTCATCTCTGCTATAGTTGCATTCATTCGGTGGTTCTAATCCTGAGAGTAAACCTGTGATAGTAAATGGTTTATCCCTATTATTTGGATCGAAATATACCATGTTGGCATCTATTACTTTAAAGTCACCTGCTGCATTTAAACGCCACAGGTTATCAATATGGGCAAATGGTTTATGAAAACAATAGGCATTTGTATCTCCATGAGCGAATAGTACCGGAACTTTCACTGTTTGTGCTAATTCTTTTAGGCTATTGCATAACTCAATATAATCTCCTTGACATTCTCCACCTTCAAATGGATCGACTTGAGTGGCAACTACAACGGCGGCATTGTTATTAGTTAGGGCTGTATTTTGGAGGTTTGATAATAGTTTTTTCATTCCTTCAACCCTTTGTTTTACTTCAAGTTGTCTTACAGGATCGTCATCTACCCAACCATTACGGCTTCCTACCATGTGAACAGATCCAAATGCTATATTGTTATATGACCACTGAATTAATTCTGGTAAGGTTTGAGATGGTTGAAATTCACATTGTAAAGAGAAAATATTTGCGGTACATAAACCATTTTTACCATACAATAAGCCATATTCTCCATAAAATGTGCTTCGGATTTGTGCAAGTTCAGTTAATGGATCTAGTTGTACTCGATCGCAATCAGTCCAATCATTATCTCCTGGAGTGAAAACTACTGGTTTTTCCAGATTTTGCCAATTATTTAGGGTTTGATTCCGCCATTCTTGAGAGCAAGCATATTCTGGGCGGCCCACATCTCCTAGATGTATGGCAAAGGGGATATCATTTCTGCGCTTGATGGTTGGTTCGATCAATTGCTCTAATACATTTGTATCTTCGGCTTTTTGTCCGTTTTTTATATAATTGGATACTGATGCTTTATATGGAATATCTCCATATACGGTAAAAATAACGGTTTCGTTATTTTCATTCTCTGGTCTAATTGTATCTACCAATGCTATAGCGTTTATATTTATTGGGAATTTTATCATTACTAAGAATAATAATAGAATTAGACCAATGGTAGCTATTACTTTATTTTGGATTATCCCATGTTTTTGTTGTTTTTTTTTCATATTATTATTTTTTGAACAATGCAATTGTTTCAATTAGTAATTCTCGGTTTGTCAATATTATTTATTGAATGGCGGACTATTTATGGTCAAGTGAAACCTGTTTAACTGGTATTCCAAATTTAATTCTTTTTTGATTTTTTGTCTAGAAGGTAAATATAACTAGAATATCTTAACAAAAATCTATTGCTATATATATTTTAATTTGATTTTTTCTATCTATTTCTATCTAACTAATTAGATATTTTGTGGAGATATTTTAGGTTTTACTAAACAATTAATTCTAGAGAAACTGTTTCAAAATAGAAATAAAATGCTCAAATTTCTCCAAAAATTGCTTAAGAAAAAACTGAAAATTGATATAATAATTAGAAAAACGAGGAGAATAAAGTCAATCTAAAAATAGATTTTAATTGATAATTTAATTAAGTTTTATTGGCAAATTTTTAAGGTGTATTTCTTTGGGTATTAAGATCAAAAATCCTCATAACTATTTACAGGAGTTTATTAATGAGGGAAAACCAAACCTCTTTGGTAGTGTCTTCCTACTCTATCTTTTAGGCTTAAGTTATTACAATAAGGATAGAAAAATAAAATTAAATCAATTTATTAGTAAGGTATAAAAGATAATATGCAACCAACTAATCCACAAAAATTTACAGAAAAAGCTTGGGAAACTATCGCTCGTTGTCCAGATATTTGTAAGCAAAATAAACAGCAACAAATCGAAAGTGAACATTTAATGAAATCTCTTATTGAACAAGAGGGTTTGGCAAGTAGTATTTTTAATAAGGCTGATATTAGTATTACTAAATTACGGGATAAAATAGATAGTTTTATTGCCCGTCAACCTCAAGTTTCTAACCCTGGTGATTCGGTTTATTTAGGCAGGAGTTTGGATACTTTACTCGATCGAGCGGAAGCCTTTCGCAAAGAGTTAGAAGATAACTATATTTCTATTGAACATCTAATCTTAGCTTATCCAAAAGATGATCGTTTTGGTAAGGCTTTATTTAAAGAATTTAACCTGACTGAAAATAAGCTCAAAGAAATTATTAAACAAATCCGAGGATCTCAAAAAGTAACAGACCAAAATCCCGAAAATAAATATCAAGCATTAGAAAAATATGGGCGGGATTTAACTCAATTTGCTAGGGAAGGAAAGCTCGATCCAGTGATAGGAAGAGACGATGAAATTCGTCGTACAATTCAAATTTTATCCCGTAGAACTAAAAATAATCCTGTTTTAATTGGCGAACCTGGAGTGGGTAAAACTGCAATTGTTGAAGGTTTAGCTCAGCGAATTATTAATAGAGATGTCCCCGAATCTTTGCGTGATCGAAAGTTAATTGCCCTAGATTTAGGAGGGTTAATTGCTGGTGCTAAATACCGTGGAGAATTTGAAGAACGTCTTAAAGCAGTTTTGAAAGAAGTAACGGAAAGTCAAGGCAATATCATCATGTTTATTGATGAAATTCATACAGTTGTAGGAGCAGGTGCTACTCAAGGAGCAATGGATGCTGGTAATCTCCTGAAACCTATGCTGGCTAGGGGTGAATTGCATTGTATTGGAGCAACAACTCTGGATGAATATCGCAAGTATATTGAAAAAGATGCTGCCCTTGAAAGGCGTTTTCAAGAAGTAATGGTAAATGAACCCAATGTAACAGATACTATCTCAATTCTTAGGGGTTTAAAAGAGCGTTATGAGGTTCATCATGGGGTGAAAATTGCTGATAGGGCATTGGTGGCTGCTGCTATGCTTTCTAATCGTTACATTAGCGATCGTTTTCTACCTGATAAAGCAATTGATTTGGTGGATGAATCTGCTGCTAAATTAAAGATGGAAATTACTTCTAAACCTGAGCAATTAGATGAACTCGATCGTAAAATTTTACAAGGAGAAATGGAGCGTCTTTCTTTAGAGAAAGAAACTGATGAAATTTCTATTGAAAGACTTCAACAATTGGAGAAAGAATTGGCTGATCTAAAGGAAGATCAATCCCGATTAAATGCTCAATGGCAATCAGAAAAGGAGGTAATTGATAGCATTAAAACTATTAAGGAAAACATCGATAAAGTTAATTTAGAAATTCAACAAGCAGAACGGGATTATGACTTAAATCGAGCAGCAGAATTACGCTATGGTAAACTAACAGATTTACAACGACAAATTAAAGAGCGAGAAACTCAATTAGCAGAGCGACAAACTATTGGTCATTCTTTATTAAGGGAAGAAGTTGTAGAGTCTGATATTGCTGAAATTATCTCTAAATGGACGGGAATTCCTATTAGTAAGTTGGTGGAATCGGAGAAGGAGAAATTGCTCCATTTGGAAGAAGAATTGCATCAGCAAGTTATTGGGCAACATGAGGCGGTATTGGCTGTGGCTGACGCTATTCAACGATCGCGGGCGGGTTTATCGGATCCTAATCGTCCCACATCTAGTTTTATTTTCCTTGGACCTACAGGCGTGGGAAAAACTGAGTTAGCCAAAGCACTAGCTACTTTTATGTTTGATACTCCTGAAGCATTAGTGCGAATTGATATGTCGGAATACATGGAGAAACACGCGGTTTCTCGTCTCATTGGTGCGCCTCCAGGGTATGTTGGTTATGATGAAGGGGGTCAGTTAACGGAAGCTATTCGCCGTAGACCTTATTCTGTGATTCTTTTTGATGAAATCGAGAAGGCACATAACGATGTTTTTAATATTATGTTACAGATTTTGGATGACGGGAGGTTGACTGATTCCCAAGGCCATGTGGTGGATTTTAAGAATACCATTATTATTATGACTAGCAATATCGGCTCTCAGTATATTCTCGATTTAGCTGGTGATGATTCTCAGTATGAGGAAATGCGCGGTAGGGTGATGGATACTCTGCGCAATAGTTTCCGGCCTGAGTTTCTCAATCGGGTTGATGAGATTATTATTTTCCACAGTCTCCAAAAATCCCAGTTACGGGAGATTATTAAGCTTCAGGTTAAGCTTCTGGAAGAGCGTTTGGGTGAACAAAAGTTGTCTCTTAAGTTGTCTGATGAGGCTTTGGATTTATTGGCAGAAATCGGTTATGATCCGGTTTATGGTGCTCGTCCTCTAAAACGTGCCATTCAAAGGTATCTTGAAACTCCTATTGCTAAGGGTATTTTACGTGGTGAATATAAGCCTAGTGATACTATTTTTAGTGATGTGGAAGATGAGCGTCTAACTTTTAAGTCTCTTTCTCCTAGTATGTTAGCTAAGTCTTAGGTTTTATTTTAGTTGGCTAGAGGATAGTATTACTTTTATTTTCTTTAAAAAGATTTTCCTTTAGCCAATATCATAAAAATCTTTGTTTAATATTTGATATTTGTCAATTAAATTTTATCAAAATAGTTCCAATTGATCTCATTTTCCAATCGTTTTATCTCTTTTTTGCATTCGGCCATCCTATTTTTTAGTTCAAATTTTAGTTCAGGATTAGATGTAATTGCTAATTCTTTTTCAAATTGACCAATTTTTTTACGGTAATTCTCTATAGCTTCTGTCAGGGCTGAAAAATGATTATTTCTGGAAGTTATTTCTTCATTTTTAGAATAATTTATACCTATAACATCATCTATTAAACTTAAAACATTTACCATCTCAGCACTTTCATAACATTGAATTTTATATTTTCCATTGGCTTTAAATTGCTGTAATTTTTCAAATTTATAAAAATGTGGGTTTTGAGTATTCTTACAATCAATACAATTACAAGGGATTAATTTACTATACTTTAATTCCTGATAAGAATCATGAATTTCATCTAATCTATCAATAATTATTATAATAAATTCTTTTTTATATTTTCCTTCAACTCTGATTTTTATATGTTTTTGATTGTAATCTTCAATTACTTCTGCAAAAGTTTCATCTTTTTTTAGAATCACGCCATTTCTCCAAACATAGTTTGGTTGATAAATATATTTGTGCATATTGACAATAAATCTGGTTATAATACCTTTAGGCATAAAATCATATTCATAGCGCAGGATTAAATTATTATTTTCATTCCAAGGATACTCAGGTTGATTTTTAGTTAATAATTGAGGAGCAATATAAGTATCAGAATTATCAGGAATTTTATAGCAAAGTTGGAATTTCATCATTAATTGAAGCAATTCATCTTCCATATTAATATACTTTTCTTCATGCCAAATATTTAATAAATTTTCTTTACTAAATCTACCATAATTGTCTATAACTTGATCATTATCTAATACTTTATATACAGCAGCCGTTCCCCATTCCGGTTTAAGAATAATAGTTTTCTTTAATAAAGGATCATCTTGGAAATGAAGACAAATTCCTAAATCATGTAAATAGCCACTTAATTGGAGTTTATCCTTATATTTAGTGAAACCATTTTCTTCACAAATACTAAGATATTCTTCAAGACTAATATAATTACGAGAATCTTTTTCTAATACTTCTCTAACTCTTTTCCACGTCTGAGGAAGATCATCACCTACATGGGGAAGATTGGTAATATAGTGCTTAATTTGGGTTAATATTTCTGATAAACCTTCATTATTTGCGAGATTAGTAGAAAGTGTTTTCTTTAGATTAGTAAATCTGCCTCGCAATGCCTTTTCATTTATTTCTGTTTTCCGATTTTGTTTTTCATTTTGGATAATTAATAAAGGGCTATTTTGACTTAAAAGTTCAACTATATTTAACCAATAATAAAAATCTGTATCTTCTTTACGATTATCACTTACTAAACAATACAAAGAGCGTTTAGTTAAGAAAAATTGATGGGTATTATGATAAATTTCTTGTCCGCCAAAATCCCAAATATTAACTCTAAAATTCTTTCCTTCAGGTAAGGGAAAATCCCATTGTTTGACTTCAATTCCTTGGGTAGAATCTTCATCTTTTAATTGATAATTGCTATCGAGGATTTTGTTAGATAAAGTTGTTTTACCCGCGCCTGCTTCTCCTAATATTAATAATTTAGCTTCGTAGACATAATCTATCCCTTCTTTTTTTAATTGTTCAAAATATTCCCTAATTGCTTCAATTCCTTTATTAGCTATTTCTAAAGGTGGAGATTCAAGAGGATTATCTCTTAAATAAAGTCCTGTTAAATTTGTTAGATTAGAGATAGATTCTGATAGATTTCTTATGTTATTACCGCTTAAATCAAGTAAGATTAAATTTGTTAAATTAAAGAGCCATTCTGGTAAATTACTAAGATTATTATTTCCTAAATAAAGGATAGCTAAATTCCTTAATTTAGCAAGACATTCCGAGAGGTTACTAATATTATTCTCTCCTAAGTAAAGCCCTGTTAAATTTCTTAATTTAGCAAAAGATTGCGGTAGATTACTAATATTATTGTTGCCTAAATAAAGCCCTGTTAAATTGCTTAATTTAGAGATAGATTCTGGTAAATTTATGATTTGATTATCAACTAAATTAAGTCTAGTTAAATTATTTAATTGGCAAATAGATTCGGGTAGATTCTTTATCTGATTATTTTTAAGATTAAGTATTTTTAATTGTTTAAGTTCAAAAATTTCATGGGGAATTTCTTCTAATCCTTTATTGCTTAAATCTAATTTTTCAAGGTGTTGAATTTTAGCTTGATTTATTATTTCTAATATTTTTTCATGCTTCATTATTTCTACATTGCTTCAATATATAGTTATAGCATTACCAAGATTGACTATTAAATTTGAGATTATTACTATTGAATTATTCCAATCCATCAAGATAATTTCTAATAGCTTTAATCCCTTGATTACCAATATGTAAAGGAGGAGATTCAAGAGGATTATTCTTTAAGACAAGGCTTGTTAAGTTAGTTAATTTTGAGATAGATTTTGGTAAATTGCTTAATTGATTATCCCTTAAATCAAGAAAAAATAATTTTTTAAATACAGCAATAGAATCAGGCAAATTATTTAATTGATTTCCTCTTAAATAAACCTTTCTTAAATTAATTAATTTAGTAATACATTCAGGGAAATTTTTAAATTGGTTATTGCTTAAAAAAAGGTATTGTAAATTAGTTAAATTAGAAAAAGATTCTGGTAGATTGCTTAATTGATTATTGTTTAAACGAAGACTCCTTAACTTAGTTAAATTAGAGAAAGATTCTGGTAAATTCTTTAATTGATTATCATTTAGAGCAAGTATTTCTAAATTAATTAATTCAAAAAATTGTTTTGGTAAATTACTTATTTGATTATTCCCTAAAGTAAGCGAAGTTAAATTGGTTAAGGGAATGATTGACTCAAACAAATTATTGATTCTAGTTTTTTCTAAATAAAGCCCAGTTAGATTGGTTAACTTTGAAATACAGTTTGGTAACTTATTTATGTCATTATTACTTAGATCGAGCAATTTTAAATTAATTAAATTAAAAAAAGATTCTGGTAGATTTGTTAGTTGATTATTATTAAAACTAAGTTCAGTTAAATTAGTTAATTCAAAAATCAAGTTTGGCACATTGGTAAATTCATTCCTGTCTAAATAGAGTACTTTTAAATTAGCTAAATTAGAAAAAGATTCTGGTAAATCATTTAATTTATTACAGCTTAAATCAAGTTTGTTTAAATTAGTTAAATTAGAGATAGATTCTGGTAGATTACTTAATTGATTATTATATAAATCAAGTTCAGTTAAATTAGTTAATTCACAAAGAGATTTTGGGAAAACTTTTAATTGGTTATGGTTTAGTTCGAGTTTTTTTAAATTAGTTAATTTTGAGAAACAATCAGGTAAATTATCTATTTGATTATTAAATAAAATTAGTTCTTGTAAATTAGTTAAATTGCAAATAGATTCAGAAAGATTTGTTATTTTATTTTCTACTAAATCCAACTCGATTAAATTAGTTAAACTGGAGAAACAATTAGGTAAATTGCTTATTTCGTTATAGCCTAAATCTAAGTAAATTAAATTAGTTAAATTGCAAAAAGAATTAGGTAGATTACTGATTTTATTACTCCTTAGACTTAGTTCTATTAAATTAGTTAATTTACCAATAGACTCAGGAATATTTATTAATTTATTGCCGCTTAAATTGAGTCTTTTTAAATGTTTTAATTCAAAAACTTTAGGAGGAATTACTTTTAATTTACTATTCCCTAAATACAATTCTTCAAGTTGTTTTTCTTTAGCTTTATTTATTAAATCTAGTATTTCTCGATCGTCCATTACTTTTCCCAAATTAAAAACAATAACCAACCAAAAAATCAAAGACTTCTCAAAGCAACAATAGGATCCAACTTAGCAGCTTGTTGAGCAGGAAAAACCCCAAAAAAGAGACCAATACCACCAGAAACACCAACAGCAATAACAATAGCAATAGGAGAAATCGTAGCCGACAAAGGAGAAATTGCCCCCACTAAAAACACCCCACTAATACCAATAAAAGTACCCAAAAAACCACCCACACCAGAGAGAATAACCGCCTCAATTAAAAACTGAAATAAAATATCTTTTTCCCGCGCACCAATCGCCTTTCGTAAACCAATTTCTTTAGTTCTTTCTGTTACCGAAACCAACATAATATTCATCACCCCAATGCCGCCAACAATCAAAGAAATAGCCGCAATTGCTGCCAACATCATAGTTAAACCACCAGTTATATTATCAACAATTTCCAAAATATCCTTTTGACTTTGCACCCCAAAATCATCTTCTCCAGTAATTTTATGACGCAATCTTAATAGATTTTCAATTTGAAATTGAGCCGCTTCAATATTATTTTCATCCTTAGCACTAACAGAAATAAAAGTTAAATCTATGCCAAAAGGAGAAGTTTTTCCCATGATTTGATTAGCCATAGTGCTAAGAGGAATATAAACAGTTTCATCTTGATTTGTACCCATTAAAGAACCCTTTGGTTCCATTACACCAACAATTTCAAAACTAATATTTTTAACCCTTAATTGTTTACCCACAGGATTTTGATTCCCAAAAAATCTAGTAGCAATATCAGAACCCAAAATAGCCACTTTATTATTGCGTTTAATATCAATAGGATTAACAAATCTACCCCTAGCCAAATCGAAGCTTCTTACCGTCAAAAACTCAGGAGTAGTACCAACAATTAAACTATTAAAATTTTGATTTCTAGAAGTAATAACCTCCCTAGAATTAATTTGAGGAGCAACTTCTTTAACACTAGGCACTTGATTCGCAATAGCTTTAGCATCTTCCCAAACCAAAGTTTTCGGCAAATTAAAAGTAGTTTGACGAGCCTTTTGATTTCCTGGAACTACAAATAATACATTAGGCCCTAAACCCTCAAATTGTTCTGATGCCAACTTTTGCGCCCCTTGCCCAATCCCAATAGTAGCAATTACAGAAGCATTACCAATAATAATTCCCAGCATAGTTAAACCACTACGCATTTTATTTGCTGTCAATGTTTTTACTGCTAATTCGATACTTTTGATAATTTTCATCTTGAATTTATGGTTATTAAATATTAAATTTTAAGGATTAATGATCCAGATTTGAGAATTTATCAAAGCTAAAACCCAAAGAGAATTACCTGATAGTTATCTATGATTAAATAATTAATTATTAATAGTTAATGATAGATTATTTACTATTCATGGCTTTAATAAGTGCCTTAGCTTTTCTTATTTCCATTCTAGCTATATTTTTCTGAGAATTACTATTAGCTTGCTTTAATTTATTTTCTGCTGTTTCTAAGGCTCTAATACTGGATTTTTGTTTGATATCTTCTCCTTTTTGGGCAAAATTGGTAATAATATTCACTTGATCTTGTTCTATTTGAGCAAAACCACCGTGGATACAGATTAAATTCATTCCTTTATTTGTTTTAATTTGAACTACACCAATATCTAAATAAGCAGTCAAAGTTATATGACCTGTGAGAATACCTATTTCTCCATCAGTAGTGGGAAGAATTACAGATTTAGCAAATCCATACCAGGCAATACCTTGGGGGCTAGTAACTTTTACATCTAGTTCTTTATTCATATAATTATTCAACGAAAATCATCTAAAAATCAAATTTTTACGATCTATATATATTTTAGTATTTATAGTATTAAGAGTAGATTTTGACTACCTTTAAAACCAATAGAAATCTTGTGGTCAACTTTGGAGAACCGATTTAAAATAGGAAAAGATTAAAATGGATAAAATTTAAAATGGAAAAAGCAACATTTGGGGCAGGGTGTTTTTGGCACGTAGAAGAAGCTTTCAGACAGGTAAAAGGGGTAAAATCTACCTCTGTGGGTTATATGGGAGGGCATTTTCCAAATCCTTCTTATTTAGATGTTTGTGCCAGAATAACTGGTCATGCAGAAGTGGTACAATTAGAGTTCGATTCCCAAGAAATAGGTTATCAACAATTACTGGAAATATTCTGGGAAATACATGATCCCACTTCTTATCATCGTCAAGGAGCCGATCGAGGGGAACAATATCGTTCAGTTATATTTTACCACAATCTGGAGCAAGAAAGCCTAGCAAGAAAATCCAAACAAAAATTAAATATTTCAGGAAAATATGAAAAAGAAATCGTAACAGAAATTAAACCGGCAGGAGAATATTATTTAGCAGACGAATATCACCAACAATATTTAGAAAAAAAGAAAATCAAGAGATAATTAATGTATTAAGAATTGATAGTATAGAGAATTAATAAATAACTTTCAAACAAAGACTTTTATGTTTTAGATTTTAGAGTATTTCTCATTGTAAAGATACCAAAGTAAACAGCTATAATTATTATTAATAAAAAATTCATGGAAGAAAGAGAAAAAGTAGTAAAATCAAAATGGTTTTATTGGGAAGGATTTGAGAAATCGCCAATTTTAAAACTATTTAACCAATCAGTATGGTTTAGAGTAACAACAGCTTTAGTCATAGCATATATTGCCATAGTTATAGTTTATTTGATAGAAAATTGGTCTAGAGGAGAAATAATTTGTTTACCAGAAGATTCAGCAGGAATATGTCTATTAAAAGAATTAGTAGGATTAATTGCCGTAGAAAATATTGAAAGTTTTAGTATTCTCACAGCAGCAATTTTATATCTTTTAGAAAGTCAGCAAAGACAACAAAAATCTATCTACGAAGCATGGCAAGTAATTGATAATGCAGCAGCAGCTTCTGTGCCTACATCTCCTGCAAGATTTAAAGCACTTCAAGATTTAAACCACAATAAGGTTTCTTTGGATGGAATTTATATTCCAAAAGTGGATCTCACTAATATCAAACTGGCTAATGCTAGTCTTAAGGGTGCCTGTATTCAAGAGGCTAATCTCTCAAGGGCTGATTTGAGTAATTGTAATCTTAACAAAGCTAATCTTGAAGGGGCAAATCTTGGGGGCGTGAATTTAAGTAAAGCCGATCTTCGTTGTGCAAATTTAAGTAAAGCCGATCTTCGTGGCGCAAATTTAAGTAAAGCCGATCTTCGTGGCGCAAATTTAGAAGAAGCTAACCTTAAAGGGGCATTATTAAAAGAAAGTAAACTCAGATGTGCCAACTTAGAGAAGGCGAAATTTTGGAGAGCGAATTTGAGTTTAGCTAGTTTAAAGGATGCTAAATTGAATGGTGCAGATTTAAGAGAAGCTAATTTTCAGGGAGCTAATTTTGAAAATGCTGATTTAAGGCAAACCAGCTTCAAGGGTGCAAAACTCAAAGAAGCAAATTTTAATAGTGCCCAAATGAGTGGAGCTAATCTTAGAGATGCTCAATTGCGAGATGCTAACCTTAGTGGGGCAAATCTAATTAGAGCAAATTTAAGAGAAGCCGATCTCTTTGGAGCAAATCTTGAAGGTGCGGATTTAAGATATGTTTGGAAACTCAATCCTAATCAAATCAAAACGGCTCAAAATTATACAGAGGCACAATACGATTGGAAATTCCAAGAAAAAATGAATTCTGAACAATCAGAAACTGTTTCAGAACCGATTGAAGGAGCTAATAAGTTATTGGAGCGTTTTAAATCCTCAAATCGGGTCCAGGATCCTCCCCAGGATTTTGAGGACTAGCTCCTGGAGAGAATAATAAGCCTCCACTTGAGTAGCTTGAGCCGAAGTTTTTGTATAATTGTGATACCTGAAATAGTGCTGATCTAAGATCGTCTTCATGGAGTGAAGAAAGGGGATGAACGAAAGTTGCAAATACTAAATTGTTACTAATGGCATAACGACCATCTAAGGTGGTATGGAAATTAGCAATTAGCATATTTTCATATTCTTGTGCGCTAAGATTTTCCTTTTGAGTTATAGGTGCTATTATTCGCATCCGATCGCGTTCCTGACTGCTTAAGATGGCCATGGTCACACCTTCATATTCAAATTGTAGTTGACCATTTCCACTACGAACATTAACTCCTTTTTCTCGAACAATTTGTTCTAAACGAGAAATTGTCATATTTCTAGAAGAAGATTGTACTAGTTGAGTTCTATTTTCCACCGGAATCGATTTGGCTTTATTGGCATTTACATTTGTCGTTAAGGCTATACCTCCAATTCCTACACATGCAGCTAGTATTAATAACTTTAATTTTTTCATCACAAATTCCTCTATTTATTCTCTTGCTTATTTTGTAGCATTTTTTTTTAGTTACAGAACTACTACTTTAGTTCTACAAATGGAGCTATTAGGTGTTCCAATTAGGATCTAACAATTAACAATTTACTATTGATAACTATGATGGCTTTGATATCTTAGTAAATATGTACAAACTATAACCAAATAGAAAAAATATGCCAAAATTCATTGCTAAAATCCTTATTGTTATCATCTTAACATTATTCTATATCCCATTGGTTTTTGCTGGAGAAATAACCTTATCAGAAATATATCAAGAGATTCAGAGTAAAAATTTTATCGATTTAACCCATACATTTGAACCAGGAATTCCCCATTGGCAAGGTTTTCCAGATAGTACGAGAGAGATGATTTACTGGTATGAACCTAAATCTAATACTATAGGTTCAGGATTTTTCGCCGAAACATATTGTCATGTAGGACAGTGGGGTACTCATATTGATGCTCCAGTTCATTTTGTGGAAGGATTACGAGCCATTGACGAAATAAATCTCAAAGAAACTATACTACCTTTGGTGGTAATAGATGTTAGTGAGGAAGTTTTATCTAATCCAGACTACAGAATTCAAATGGAAGATGTTAAAGCATGGGAAGGAGAATATGGTACAATACCAATAGGTGCATTTGTTGCAATGCGTACTGATTGGTCAAAAAAGTGGCCAAATCTAGAGGCATTTCAAAATAAAGATGAAAACAATATAGCTCATTATCCAGGATGGAGTTTGCCAGTCTTAGAATATTTATACCAAGAACGGAAAATTACCGCTACAGGGCACGAAACTACAGATACTGATCCCGGAATAGCAACCAGTATTGGAGACTATTCTTTAGAGAAATATATCTTGGGGCAAAATCACTATCAAATTGAATTACTGACAAATCTAGATCAAGTACCAGAATCAGGAGGATTAATCGTTATATCTTTTCCCAAACCTAAAGGGGGATCGGGATTTCCAGCTAGAGTTTTTGCCATTGTGCCCTCGAAGAAATAAGCTATAATATAAATTAAATATAAATTTATGAGTTAATGTCTAAACTAGAATTTAAAACTAATCCCGTATCGAAACTTAGAGATAGTGCTCTGGGTTTAGTATCCACCAAAAGCTTTCCTGCCATAGTGGGGACTGCTGATATGATGGTTAAATCATCTGAAGTAATTTTAGTGGGATATGAAAAAATTGGAAGTGGTTATTGTACTGCCATCGTCAGGGGAAATATAGCAGATGTACGTTTAGCAGTAGAAGAAGGAGCTAAAACTGCTGAACAATTTAATCAATTAGTATCTAGATCAGTTATTGCACGCCCCATGCCTAATCTAGAAGTGATCTTCCCCATCGGCTCTCATTTAGTAGAGATCGCCCAACAAGAAAGAGGATATTCTAAATTAAGTAATCGTTCCATTGGATTATTAGAAACTAGAGGTTTCCCTGCAATGGTGGGAGCATCTGATGCCATGATGAAATCGGCTGATGTACAATTAGCATCTTATGAAACCATTGGTGATGGTTTGTGTACTGCTATTATACGAGGTTCTGTTGCCGATGTTGCAGTCGCTATCGACGCTGGAATGTATGAAGCTGAGAAGATTGGTGAATTAAATGCTGTGATGGTAATACCTAGATTGTTGGAAGATTTAGAACATACATTACCTGTTGCTAGTTGTTGGTTGGAAAAAGAAGAACCTTTACCTATGCTATTGCCTAATAAGGTTAGACAAAGACAACCTGTTCAACTTCCAGAATTTGAGAAGGTACCAATTCCTATTGAAGAGATCGAAACACGTAAACACACACATCAAGATGAAATTTAGTCTTTGGTTTTGACTTCTTCCATCAATTCGATTAATAACTCTGCAAAAGCTTCATCTCCAAGACGGGAAACTGCATCAAGGAGTAATTCCGATTGAGATTGAGATTGAGTAGTACTACGATTTGGCACTAGTAGGGCAATATGGTTAATTAACTGCTCTAACTCTTCTCTTATCCTTTTACGTTTAGCTTCTAAAAGCTTAATCATGCGTCGAATTGAACGCTCTCGACGCAACTCGACTGACAATGAGTCTGGTTCGGGTTGATGATACATTATATTTGAACACTTACAAGGGCTTTTTTCAGATTAAAACTCATTTTTAAATGTCTTGGCATCAAAGGTTACAATAACTTTGAATATATTAAGACTCCCATAAATTTATTTTTAAAAGTTTACATTTTTTTGTCATTTCTTTATATTTTTAGGTTTTAATTATGCCATTTTAAGTTTGATCTAATTATAGATCTTAGACAAGATTTTAATATATATGGTATAAGTTTTTACTTAGTAATAGAATTTGTATTTGTCTAGATTAGATTTTATATTTATTTAATTATTTTTATAGCTGATCAAAATATTAATACACTGATTTTCATTGAAGAATAATCCCTCTTTTGTCACTTTCCGAATTCAAGAAGTAGTAAATAGAGGAAATTATCCAGAAAGAAAAAATGGTTGATAGGAGGCGATCGCCTCAATCAAAATATGAAATCCAAGGGCTAATTTTTGGTTAGGAAAAATATATAACCAAGGGGTAATTAACCATAATAAAATGCTGGGTTTTATGATTAAACGAAGATTATTCAAAACATTTTTCCATCCATTTTTATCATCCCAATTTTTATGATAAGAAATAGGATTTGTTTGAGAATTTAGAGACGAATTCTTTTCTATAGATTGTTTTTGAGATAAAAAATTTAAGGCATTTAAACTAACCATTAAATAAACTGAAAAAATAGTTTCCCACCATTTTTCAATGTCTTTAAATTTAGTAAATCTATAATCAGTCCAACCCAATTCTTGCTTGCATTGGCGAAAACCATATTCAACCCATGTTCTTAAACCATAAAGATTTCCTAAATTCTTTTTTAACTGAGTAAGAGTGCCCTTGATATTAGTTTTAATCCAATAAGTGGAATTTTCTGGCAGATTTTCTTTATCTGTAGTTAATTGCCAATAAGTGATACTTCTCCTCTTTCCAAAAACAATTTCTCTAACATACCTAGTTTCTGTTTTTCCATCAGAAAAAATGCGGTTAAATTTAAACCATTTATTTGTTCTAACCTTGTGTTCAGCTGGCATCCAGACTCCATGATTACTTCTTATTGCTACAACATAAGGTAAGTTATAATTTTCTAATGTAGCAAGAAAAGAGCTACTTTCACCATATAAACTATCTGTTAATACTAACTCTATTTCAAAACCAAATTCCACTAATTCTTCAATAATATTTGATGCAATTTCAATTTTGGTTTTATATTTGTCACCCTCTTTTAAAGTACCTTTTGGTTTAAAGATTTTAAACATTAAAGGAAAAGTGATATTTTCATAAATACCATAAGCATTTACAGATACAATTCCATTATCTATTTTACCAATACTTCCCAAATACTGTCTTGCTACATAGTCAGTTTTTTTTCCTTTTTTTCTATCTCCTGTTTCATCAATTACCAATGTTATCTTTTTACCTTTTAATACTCTCAATATTTCTTTTAACCTTTTCTCTCTAAATTCTTTAACTGACCAAGGGGAATTGGCTATAAAATGATGCAAAGATTGAGCTGAATTTATGCCAACAATTTTCGCTATTTCTGGGAGTGATTTTCTTGGAATATCTGAAATCATTCCTAAATGTAAATATTTAAAACATTCATAACTTCTAACTTCTTTAAAAATGTTTTTATAACCCTGACAATATTCATCAATCACGGAGACAGTTTTTCTGGCATCTCTGGGCAAATGTTTCAGAATTTGTTCTTCTACATCCATTGGTATACCTGACTTATAACGATTTTATAAATTTATTTTAACTTACAAAAACTCGGAATATGACAGAAGAGGGTAATACTAAATCCGGTTTTGAAACCAACTTTTTTTGGTAGTGTAGAATTCCCAATAGCCTAGGGGTAAGGCTAAAGCTAATAGAAAGATTGGGAAAAAGTAGAAATTTAAAGAATTTTTTAAATAGTAAGGAGTCAGAATATATATTAAATTCGTCCCATTCCCCCATTCTCCCATTCTCCCCATCACCCATTCTCCCATTCTCCCCATCACCCATTCTCCCATTCTCCCCATTTCTTAAGGTAACCAAGGATATTGACGAAAATTAGGTGGACGCTTTTCTAGGAAGGCTTGTTTTCCTTCTGCTCCTTCTTCTGTCATATAGTATAACATGGTGGCGTTACCGGCTAATTCTTGTAAACCAATTTGACCATCACAATCAGCATTTAAAGCGGCTTTTAAGCAACGAATGGCGATGGGACTTTTTTCTAATATTTCTGATGCCCATTGAATGCCTTCTGCTTCTAATTGTTCTACTGGTACTACACAGTTGACTAAACCCATTTCTAAGGCTTGTTGAGCATTGTATTGCCGACAGAGAAACCAGATTTCCCTAGCTTTTTTCTGCCCCACAATTCGTGCGAGGTAGCTGGCTCCCAATCCTCCGTCAAAACTGCCTACTTTTGGCCCTGTTTGTCCAAATATGGCGTTTTCTGCGGCGATGGTAAGATCGCAAATTACGTGCAAGACGTGGCCTCCTCCAATGGCATAACCTGCGACTAAGGCAATGGTTACTTTGGGTATGGAACGAATTAATTTTTGTAAATCTAGAACGTTCAATCTAGGTTTACCTGAATCGTCTAGATATCCTGCTTTTCCTCTTACACTTTGATCGCCTCCGGAACAAAAGGCATATTTACCATCACTATGAGGCCCTGCTCCGGTTAAAAGAATAACTCCGATACGATCGTCTTCTCTGGCATTACAAAAGGCTTCGTAAAGTTCAAATACGGTTTTGGGACGAAAGGCATTACGTTTATGAGGGCGGTTGATGGTAATTTTGGCCATTCCTTGGGCTTTATGATAGAGGATATCTTCATAGGTTTTAACTTCTTGCCATTGAATTTCCATATTTTGATTATTTTTGTTAAACTAAGTCTTGCTAAATTTAGGTTGAATTCTTTCTGGAAAAGCTCTATTGCAAAATGTAGCTTATTTTGGGATTTATGACAATGGATTCTCTTTGGTTAGATTCTAAAATCAAATAGAATCTATTACTGATTAATACTAATTGTAACAATTTATATTTTTTAGCTTCAATTGGTTTTCATCTTATGTTAAATAATAGATAGGGATCGCTCTATATCTCTACAAACATTATCTATTTTGATAATTTTTAAGGATTTATCTTTCCATGGATTTACTAAAAGAGTTTACATAGTTATTTAACATTTCCGAATTTAAAGTAATTCAGGGGTTTAAAAATGCGAATCAAACAAAAGATTTACTGTCCTAATTGTGGTAATAATGCCCAAAGAGATTATTTCACTAGAAATAAAATTGTTCAAACTTCCTGTCCGACTTGCGATTATTTGATGGTGAATTGTTCTCTTACCGGTAAGGTTTTAGAGGCTTATGCTCCGGGTGTTTTTCCTTCATTATTATAATAAGCTCGCAATTGTCCACAAGCTGCATTGGCTTCTAATCCACGAGAATAACGAATACTTGTCTGAATATTTTCTTGCTTTAGTAGATCCATGAATCTTTGAATGCGAAATTTACTAGGACGTTGATAATCTACTTCTGATATGGGATTATATGGGATTAAGTTAACATGGGTTTGAAATCCTCTTAAATGTTTGGCTAATTCTAGGGCATTTTCTGGTAAGTCATTTACTTCTGCGAGTAAGATGTATTCAAAGCTTACTCTTCTTTTAGTTATTTGAACGTATTCTCGACATTCTTGTAATAATTTTTCTAATGGATAACGGCGAGCACTGGGAATTAATTTTTCTCTTAACTTCTGATTGGAGGCATGAAGACTAACGGCAAAGGTTATTTGTAATTTTTGTTGGGCTAGTTGGCGAATTTTACCAGGTAACCCTACTGTAGATATTGTAAGGGATCGTTGGCCTATTTCTACATCTTGGTTAAGAATTTTCACTGCTTTTACTACTTCTTCAAGATTGAGAATTGGTTCCCCCATACCCATGAAGACGACGTGACTTACTCTTCTTTTGAAATCTTCTTGCACTGTTAATACTTGATCTATAATTTCATATGCTTGAAGATTACGGCTAAATCCTCCTTTTCCTGTAGCGCAGAAATCACACGCCATAGGACATCCAACTTGGGAGGAAACACACACAGTTAGGCGTTTGGCTGTGGGAATGCCTACGGTTTCTACGATTAAGCCGTCTCTGAGTTGCAGGAGGTATTTACGGGTTTCGTCGGATGCAATACTACAATGGTGTATTTTCGATCGCCCGATGGGGTAATCTGCAACGGTTTGCCGCCATTGTTTGGGGAAGACGGTGATATTTTCTAGGGATCGCGCACCTTTTTGATACAACCACTGATGGAGTTGTTTGCCTCTGTAGGGGGGTTGCCCAAATTTTTCTACCCATTGGGTTAATTCTTGTTGGGATTTTCCTAGTAATACTGTTTGGGATGGGGGGTATTTTTCTGTGGTTTTCATTGAGGTAATAAGTTGGAAATAATAGTTAATAAAATGGATGTAAGAAGGAAGAGTTAATTGTAAAATTTTTGAATTTTATTGTGGTAATTCAGATGCAAAATCTTGGATTTTTTTAAATTGATATGAGTCTATTATAGCACCCCAAAGG
Source organism: Prochloraceae cyanobacterium PL24a_bin.78 (assembly GCA_028281945.1). GTDB lineage: Bacteria > Cyanobacteriota > Cyanobacteriia > Cyanobacteriales > JANQIW01 > JANQIW01. The sequence continues at coordinate 2,252 of JANQIW010000142.1, read as the reverse complement.
GCTTTTCCTGTTTCCGTATCTACTCCTCTATCAAAACTTTTAAATTCGGTGTTATTTACTTCAAAACCTAATACTACTTGACGAGTTTTTCCTTGATATTGAAAGTAACATTTAGCTTCAGGTGGAGGTTTGGCAATAAAGGTATCCTGTTGATATTTTACTTCAAGAAAACAACCGGGTAAATCTTCTAAATCTTCTAGAGAAAGTTGATGTAAAAGAGTAGGATTTGTACCTGCGCCTTGATATTTTTCTGGTTGTTTAAAAGCCATATATTGAACTATTAAATGTTGGGAATTTGAAGAGGAGGATTTGTTAGGTGTTTTAATAATTAAGAGGCGTTGACGATAAGGTTGATTAAGATTAACTGCGGGGGATTGTTCAGCAAATAAGGCAATATTTCCTTGGATAAGAAAAGGAATTGGGCGATGCCAAAGATGAAGATTTACAAACCAAATTGGTTGAGCTAATGCTTGGTTTTTATTGTTAAATTCTCCTGCTAATTTTTGGGCTAAATTTAAGATATTTTCGTTCATTTTTTTGTTGAATATTATTGACTTGTTCTTGATTTTTTTTGTTAATTTTTCTGTTGATTATCCTAGATTATAAGATACTTTTGACGAAGTTTTAAAATAATAAACCAATCTCATTTTTGAAAATTGATGATAAATATTTGCACAATAAAGCAGGAAAATAAAGGTTTTAATATGGTTTTTCCCGTAATAGTGATAGACATCTTCGTGGAGAATGGAAAGAATAGGAGAATAAATTTTGGTTAATTATCCTAGAATTGGGATTTTTAACTTTATCATTATTAAAGACAATTTGATATAAGTAGTTCTTAAAAATCAAGAGTTAATTATTTTCAAATCTATTATAGTTTTAGAAATTTGATATAAAATAATTGAGAATAAGGAAGGAATAATGATCGAGAAATAACTAAAGATTAACTAAATAATATAATCTTGAAGATTCTCAAATAAATTTTTAAAAATTATTGGTTATTGGTTGTTACTTGCTAGTTTTTTGTTACAATCCATGGTTTTTGCCAATCATCCCCACCTATTTCTAAACCAGCTAAATAACTACTAGCTTTAACGATTATTTTTTTACTTTTAATTTCTTTTAATTCTAGGCTTAAATTACCATTTAAAGTATCTCGACAAGACAATTTTAAGCCTTGTTTTGTAGGTACAAAAACCTGACTACCTTTTTCATTAGTAGTGCCTTTAACTTTAACAATAAAATCTTGATTTCTTGCTTGGATTTCCCACTTTCCCCAAGGTTGAATTTGCCAACTTATTTGAGAATTCCATGGCACAAATTCATAAAATTTTCCTTGATAATGTAAACCTATCATGCCTCCAATTTCTTCCCACCATAATGTTTTTCTAATGGCACCTACGGCAGTAATTGCTAATTCAGATTCATCTTTAAAACTATTACAATTAATCCAAAACCATTTTTTAGGAAAAGTATTTCCCCAGTTTTTTTCGCTATAAGCAGAAGCATTTTTAAAGGTATATAATTCATCATTAAAACGAATCCATCCTGTTGCTAAACCATAAGCCATTAAAACTTGCCATCCTGTTTCAAAAATTGGCAAAAAAGATAGTAATCCTGCTGTAGATTGTTGAATAGAATTAGAATTTCCCCATTTATAAATAGGCTTAATATCATAACACCAACTACAATAATTATTAGTTTTTGGATTGTAAACATTACCTTGATTGAGAAAAGCTGTTGCTTGATATCCTTCTTGAATATAATCCTCAAATTCAGTTTTTTTTAGTTGTTTTGGTGAAAATTGTAAGTTGGTTTTACCCCAATGTCCTAATGCTAATCTATTTTTCTCTCCCCAAAAACCTTTTAGATTTGAAAAAGTACGGCATAAATATTGATCAAATGAAGTAAGAATTTGTGCTGCACCACCATTATATGGCTTATATCCTAGGGGATTTTCAATCGAATACATAAAAGCAAAACTGTTTCCATCAGCTAAGGTAACTCGATAATACCATCCTTCAAAAAAACCTTCACTGTTTCCATCCCAATGATAGCCATTATGGGGTGTATCTAAAAAATTTATCATTTTTTTATACCTTTGCTTCAAGTTTTTATTATATCTTGAACTACTTTATATTGTATCTAATTGCCTCTTTTAATGGGCTTAGTTATCTTAAAATAAGATTAAAGATTTTAAATAAAACTAAAAATAGAATATATAGTTATCTATAATTACCTATAAGCTTTGA
>JANQIW010000111.1 GCA_028281945.1 Prochloraceae cyanobacterium PL24a_bin.78 | reverse complement strand
GTAATAAGTAATAAGTAATAAGTAAATAAGATGCACTTTTTTCTCCTTTGTCTTCCCCCATCCAAGTATGTATATCTAATGGATAAAATGATATTACTCACCCCATCTCCCATCTCCCATTCACCCACTCTCCCATTCTCCCATTCCCCCATCTCCCATTCAATGACTATCACTATTCAAGAAAAATGATCTAATGAGTAGAACTCCTGCAACAGAAGCAATCGCCATCCTAATAGAATTAGCACAAAACGGAGAAATAGATCCTTGGGATGTTCAAGTGATCGAAATCATCGATCGCTTCCTAAGTGAATTAGGATTAATAGGAGAAAAAGAACCAAACTATGAAGAAACCGACTTAGTAGAATCAGGGCAAACCTTCTTATGGGCATCAATGCTAGTTTTACTCAAAGCCGACACCCTAGAAAAAATGCAGCAAGAAGAAGAAATAGAAGAAGAAGAAATTAATCAAGAAATCGAAAATGACGATGAAAATAATCATAATGGGTTATCTACTTTACCAAAAAGCCTAGAAAATCATATCCATCGACGCTCATCAAAACCACCAATGCGTAAAAGACGAGTAACCCTGCAAGAATTAATCCATCAAATTCAACAAATCGCCACAGAAATAGAGAAAACATCAACAAGAAAAACCACCCCCAAATTAAGATCCAATTCCCCCTCCCAAATCGCCCGTAATATCACGCAATTAGCCCATGACGAAAATCTTACCCAAGTAGCAACCTCCCTAGAAGAATTCCTCAGATTTAAGCTCCCTTTACCATTGCCAGAAGAAACAGATATTGATTACGAGAAATTACTAGAATGGTGGAATCAATCTCAGGGAAAATACGGAAGTCAACCACACGATCGTGTAGGTATATTTTGGGCATTGTTATTATTATCAGCTCAATCCAAAGTAGAATTATCTCAAAATGAATTTTACTGTGACTTAAAGATCAAACTTCTTCCCCAAGTAACAGAAGAGAAGCTCAAATTAAGCTGAAAATTAGGCAAAACCAGAGATTCTCTCAGCAAAACCTCAAATTTCCAGATTTTGAAGTATAAAAATCAAGGGAACAATCAAGGTAGGGAAGACGACAGAAAATAAATCAACATTTGATCGGTTTTCAATCCATCAGTGTTGTAGGTAAACTTGACCTTTGCAATCAAGCTTACTCCCTTAGAGCAAGAGTATTAACATACTACCATTGCAAATACTGAACCAGCATTGACTTGTCAAAAGACCAATATAATCACTGTTATAGGTTTTAGAAATAGAGAATATACTATACCTTGATACTATGCAGTTATATTGTGAAATAGCAAAAACCAAAGTGATGCTGATATAACTAAAAACGTTTAACTAAAGTTAAGGAAGGAAAATTTTATGAAAGCCATGATCTTGGCAGCTGGAAAAGGAACTCGTGTTAGGCCAATTACACATACTATTCCCAAACCACTGATACCTATTCTACAAAAGCCAGTTATGGAATTTTTACTGGAACTGTTACGACAACATGGCTTTAAAGAAGTAATGGTTAATGTTAGTCATTTAGCAGAAGAAATAGAAAGCTACTTTCGTGATGGACAACGCTTTGGAGTTCAAATTGGTTATTCTTTTGAAGGGCGAATCAAAGATGGAGAATTAATCGGAGAAGCCTTAGGATCCGCAGGAGGCATCAAAAAAATTCAGGATTTTTCTCCCTTTTTTGATGATACATTTGTTGTTCTTTGTGGAGATGCCCTCATCGATTTAGATTTAACGGCTGTGATTAAATGGCATAAAGCAAAAGGTTCATTAGCTACTGTAGTTACCAAATCTATCCCCAAAGAATTAGTTTCCAGTTATGGTGTTGTAGTTACTGATTCCGAAGATCGCATCAAAACTTTTCAGGAAAAACCTTCTGTAGAAGAAGCCTTAAGTACTCAAATCAATACTGGTATTTATATCTTTGAGCCAGAAGTGATTAATTACATTCCTAAAAATCAAAAATATGATATAGGAGGAGAACTATTTCCTAAATTAGTAGAGATAGGTGCACCATTTTATGCCGTAAATATGGATTTTGAATGGGTAGATATTGGCAAAGTTCCAGATTATTGGCAGGCTGTCAGAGGAGTTTTATCAGGGGAAATCAAAAATGTTCCTATTCCAGGCAAACAAATTGCTCCCGGAGTTTATACCGGACTTAATGTTGCTGTGAATTGGGATCGAGTTGATATTCAAGGGCCTGTTTATATAGGAGGAATGACTCGCATTGAAGATGGCGCAAAAATAATTGGCCCTTCCATGATTGGCCCTAATTGTTGGATTTGTCAGGGAGCAACAGTGGATAATAGTGTGATATTTGAATATTCCCGATTGGGAGCGGGGGTTTCCTTAGTTGATAAATTAGTATTTGGACGCTATTGTGTCGATAAAACAGGAGCTTCTATCGACCTTCAAGCTGCTGCACTTGATTGGCTTATCACCGATGCTCGCCAAAGTATAAGTGATGAACATCTAAAACATCTAGCTATTAAAGAGCTATTTAACATCCAGCAAGCATTATAATAGCAGCAGGGAAATGAGAGAAATCAGGAATCAAGACTTTCCATTACAATGCAAGATTAATTTCTTGTTTTAGATAAAAAATAGCAATTAAACTTTGAAAAAATAATTTTGGATTTTGTTCTAATATTTATCTGAAATTAAACTAATATTTATCGCTATAGTTATCTCATGTATCAAGAAATTAAAAAATAGGAAAAAGGATTTACCTGCAATCTCTATCCCATCTTTTCCCATTAAAACTATTATCTTTAAAATTTGTTTATGAATTAATATCTAGATATACTTATAGAAAAATCCAAACATCCTAATATACACTCTAAATTAATCAAAACCAATCTAAACAATTTATTTATAAAACTTAATAAACATATTTTATCTTCAAGATCAAAAAAATATTTCCTCAAAAAAGCATAAAGCTATAGATTTTTCAGAAAAAGGCAAAAAAAATTAACCAAATAAATCAATTAAAAATTTGCCCTTTACTTGATTTTAAGAATAATAAATAAAAAAAATCAAAATGCTAGACATTTGAAGGTAATAAAGACTCAAGTGGAAAAGATAAACCTTCAATATGAGCAATAATATCATCACTAGTAGTACGAGTAGCATCAGCAGCAACAGCACCATTAATTAAAGAATCACCTTCAAAACCAAACAAATGACGCACAATTAATAATCCATCAGAAAGAGCATCTGCTTGCCCATTACCATCTATATCAAAACTAGTTTCAGAAGCATTTAAAAAAGACTCAATCTCAGAAACAGTGGTACGAGTAGCATCAGCAGCAACAGCACCATTGATTAAAGAATCACCTTCAAAACCAAACAAATGACGCACAATTAATAATCCATCAGAAAGAGCATCTACTTCCCCATTACCATCTATATCTAAAGGATTAGGAGGTAAATCACCTCTAAAAGATACAAGATCTAATACATTTACCACAAAAGTATCCTCAATGGAATCTCCAAGTAAATTAGTAGCTTCAATCACAATCTCAGCAGTACCAAGTTGGTTATCCTGGTAATCTAGAACTAATTCTCCATCCACAATAGAAGTAGTAACTAAACCAGGATTAGAATTGCTAACAACACTAAATTCAAGTTCCGCTACCTCAGCAACTGTAATGCTGCTATAACGTACAAAATCTTGATCCACATCAAGAGTCGGATTGTCAAATTCGTCTAGAATTAAAGGAAGTTCACCAAAAGCAGGTTCCGATAAAGCTGTTGCTGCAGACAAAATAGGTAAATCAGCGATATTATCAATCGGTATTAAATCAGCCTCTGAAAGTACCTCCCCAAAAACAGTAAAGCCCTCATTTTGGTTATCGAGATTAGCAGCATTATTACTTAAATTAAAAAACCATTGACTAGTGGCACTATCAACAGCCCCCCCTCTAGCATAAGCAAGAGTCCCACGGACATTAGAACGATCGGGTGAAAATTCGTTGAGGATAGGAGGATCTGTCGGGACATCATTTATGGCATCTAGAGGTGTTCCATTCTGAATTTCTTCTTGTAAACCATCAACCGTAAAACCCCCTCCTTGGATCACAAAACCCGGAACTGATCTATGGATAATAGAGTTAACATAATCTCCATCTTCTACATAATTGATGAAATTTTCAACACTAATAGGTGCACCCTCACCCTCTTGATCGAACAATACAACCTGACTTAAACCACCATTACCTAAAGACGTATCCTCAAGCTGGAAACTTGCCACCAATCCCGTAGTAAAAGGATCGTCAAAATTCTCAAATAAATCAAGAGAAGTATTAGACGCATTTTCTATAACGGTTAAATCTTCTAAATCCTGAATAATTCTTACTTCCATTGATTTTGCTACCTTAGTTGTTTTAGATTTGTTTAAAAATATTTTCAGTGTATTACTATAGCATTTAACATTTAATTAATAAATCCCTAAATACATCCAAAGTAAATTTTTTATATAAAGACCAAGATAAAACAAATTTTCAAGCAAAAAGCTATTTATTAATCTAAGAACACTTTAGACTTCTAACAAAATACAGAAAGAATCTAGATTCTAAAATCTATTGGAATCAAAAGTACTTGTAAAATCTGGTTGTAAAATTAAAATATAGTATAGGAAAATCAAAATCTAGTATTGTTAATAGTTACAAACAAAATACCAAAGATAGGAGCAAAAAATAAATGGATGCAATGGAATTTTTTGAAAATAGCGCAGGTAAATGGAAATCCCAAAGAACAACACATCATCTTCCATTTAGAAGAGCAGAAACAGGAAGTTCCGATATTTTTGTACAAACCCTTCCAGCCGATGGAGATAAAGTAGTAGAAATTTGTCAAATTCATGAAGTAGATGCAAAATTAACAGTAGGAGGAGCATTTGTAAGCTGGGATGGCTCCATGGCTTGGGATAAAGATAATGAAAATCATCAAGGTTCCACTGTATTTGCCCTCATTCCCAATCCTGAAACATCTAGATGCGGAAAGCTTTTAAGAGAGAGAGGATATGCAGAAATCGTTCCCATCGCAGGTAATTATGAAATGGATGATGAAAATGCCTTAGTTTTAATTACAGAATATGACACCATGAGTACAATAGAGCGATTTTGGTTTGCTACAGAAAATATTCGGCTAAGAATTAGTACAGTACAACGTTTTGGCGGTTTTAACACATCAACCTTTTGTGTGGAATCTCGAATCCTAGAATCATCCCAGAAAGAAGAAACTCAAGACTCAAATCAAAAACAAGTACTAGAAAAAGAGCTTGGATTAGCCATTAGTGGCTGGTAATTAAGTTAGGGGAATGGTTTCTTGAGAACGGGAGAATGGGAGAATGGGGGAATGGGAGAATGGGGAGAATGGGAAGAGTGGGAGATGGGGAGATGGGGAGATGGGGAGAATGGGAGGATTGGGGAGACTTGAGAGAAAAAGAGTGTATCTTATTACTTAATTACTTATTACTTAATCAAAGATGGGGAAATTAGGTAGATTATTAAAAATCTATCTCTATTAATTGAAAATATTTGTAATATTTTGTTACCTTTATTTTCCCAGAGACTCCTACTCCCTTATGATATTAGGATAAAACTTTAAAAAAATCTTGAATTGGAGGTAAATCCTTGGCTATTCCTCTACTTAGTTACGGCCCAATAAGTCAAAATGTTCGCGTTACAGGGTATGAAATTCCAGGCGAAGAACAACCCAAAATTTATAACACCGAAAATATCCTATCTCCTACGGATATGGACGAATTAATTGAGGCCGCATACCGTCAAATCTTTTTCTATGCTTTTAAATGGGATCGGGAAAAATTCTTAGAATCTCAATTACGCAATGGACAACTTACAGTAAGAGATTTTATTCGCGGTTTGTTGCTATCTAAAACCTTCAAAAATAGTTTCTATGAAAAAAATAGTAACTATCGCTTTGTAGAACAATGTGTTCAAAGGGTTTTAGGTCGCGATGTATACGGCGAGCGAGAAAAAATTGCTTGGTCAATTGTTGTAGCTACTAAAGGATTAAAAGGTTTCATTGATGAATTACTAGACACTGATGAATACCTAGAAAACTTTGGTTATGACACCGTTCCTTACCAACGTCGTCGCATTTTACCAGGACGCACTGAAGGTGAATTACCATTCAATATCAAGTCTCCTCGCTATGATGACTATTATCGTGCTATTTTAGGCTTCCCACAAATCATTTGGCAAAATGAAGTACGTACCTTCGTTCCTCAAGACAAGAAACCAAAAGCTGGAGATCCTTCTGGATACTTAGATATGGCACGTAGTCTTGCTTCTAGCAAAGGCAACCCAACCCCACGAGTTTCAGCTATGAATATTAGCCTTGATAAAGTACCTTATCGTAAATAAGTTTTGTCAGTAATTTTCCAGAGGAAAACTTTGGCAGAAATAGGCTGATTCCTAACTAAATTTTGGAGTCATAGAGATGGTAGGGCAATCTAGGTTTTGATGCTTAATTGTCTTCTCCCTTTATGGCTCCGTTTGAATTTTTATGACGTAAAATTTTTAAGAATTTACTAAACACTAGGGGTATTGGTGCAACAGCTTCAATCAATTCTCCAGTGACAGGGTGTTTTAAAGATAATTTTCGAGCATGGAGTAATTGTCCAGATAATTTTACTCCTACAGAACCACCAGAACTATAAACAGCATCTCCTACAATGGGATGCCCCATAAAGGCACTATGAACCCTGATTTGATGAGTTCTACCCGTTTCTAAATGAAATTCCATAAAAGTATAATTTCCTAATCTTTCTAAGACAAACCAATGTGTTACTGCCTCTCGCCCTCCTTTTTCTAAGGGTACTACTGCCATTTTTTTGCGGTTAATGGGATGACGGCCGATTGGTTGGCTAATAGTTCCTCTTTCGGTTTTTGGTGCTCCATAAACCATGGCCCAATATTCTCTTCTTGCTGTTTTAGCTTTAATTTGGGCTTGTAAGTTTTGTTGAGCATGATCTGTTTTGGCGATCACCATCGCTCCTGTAGTATCTTTATCAATTCTATGAACTATGCCAGGACGTTCAACTCCTCCGATTCCTGTTAAGTCCTCAACATGAGCCAATAAAGCGTTAACGAGGGTTCCTTGCCAATGCCCCGGTGCGGGATGAACTACTAAACCGGCTTGTTTATTAACGATAATTAATGATTCATCTTCATAGAGAATATCTAGGGGAATTGATTCTTCTGGTTGGATTTCTAATGATTTTGGTGGAGGAATTATGACTTTGAGATCATCTCCTATTTCTAGAATTCTTTTTTTTTCAGTACAAATTTCATGGTTTACTAATACTTGTCCTTCTTTAATCAATTTTTGGAGACGAGAACGAGATATGTCTGGTATTTGTTGAGAAAGCCAAAGATCAAGGCGACATCTTTTAGTTTCTACTTCTAATTGAATTTCTATCATTGAATTGTTATTTTAATCATTAATCTAAATTATCAATTGTTTATTATCTAATCTATCTCTGACGATTAAGTTATTTTTGCTAAAATTATAATTGATTATTTGGTAATCTCTCAAAGAGCAAACTAGTTTATACACTAATTGCTTAAAATTAACTCTGATTAGTCTCGATTCAAAAATTTTATTACCCTTTTATTAAACCTTTAAAGTAGAGAAAATTTCATGATTCAATTGCCTTCAAATATACAAAAATCTATCATCAAAAATCGGCGACATTTGTTTGAAAGATTAGGAAGTGAACGTTATTCTCGACCATCTCGTCGAGGCGTTGGCAGAAAGTTAGAACAATATCTCAAAAATGATGGTTTTTTCATCGAAGTAGGAGCTAACGATGGGTTTTCAGAGAGTAATACTTATTATTTTGAACGGTTTAGGAATTGGAAGGGAATTCTAATTGAAGCTATTCCAGAATTATACCAACAATGTCTTCAAGAACGTCCTAAATCAACTGTCTTTAATTATGCTTTAGTAGCAGATGATTACAAAGAAGATACTGTAGAAATGATTTATGGGCATTTGATGTCAGTTGTCAAAGGTGCATTTAATGATTCAAAACAAGAAGAAGATCATGCCATGGTGGCAGGAAGACATATGGGATTTACTCCTTATAAGTTGAAAGTGCCAGCTAGAACTTTAACTTCTATTTTAGATGAGATGAAAGTAGAACAAATTGACTTTTTTTCTCTTGATGTAGAAGGATACGAATTAAATGTTTTACGAGGATTAGATTTGAATAGATATAAACCTCAGCAAATGCTAGTTGAGTGTTTGACAGAAGAAAATCTTGCAGAGATAAGTTCTTACTTAAATCAATATTATGAAGAGCCTGAACCATTATCTTCGGTAGATTATTTGTTTAGAAGACGTTAAAATTCTTTTTGGTAAATAATTATAGAGAATAATTTTTTTTGTAAGATTAATTCTCTATCTTTATTTTATCTATTTTTTAATTTAAAATATATTTTTTGGTTTGATTTATTTATAACTCATCTTTACTTCTAAAATCGATTAGACAACTTTTTGCATTCTTTTTTTATACTAAAAACCCTTTACGCCAACGACTAATTATAATAGATATTTTAGAATAAAAGAAATTAATCAAATTTAATCTCACTGACCAATCTTTATACTTACGAAAATAATATGTAAAGGCATCAAGATTAAGCCACAAATTTTTCTTTTGTAAATATTCAATGAATTCTGATCCAGTTAATTCAACTGTTAGAGGTTCAGGTAAATCTAGACTAGAAGGTAAAATTTTAGGACAAGCATTAGGATCATACTTACAATTTACCCAAAATGGTTCACTTCTTTTATAGGTTTTAGATTGGGAATGTCCAAAACCAATATTTTTAATTAAAGATACCATAGGTGTGATATGTATACCTTGATGATATAAAGCTGCAACAGTAAAGGTAATATTCCAATCAGTCTTTTGATTTTTTTCTAACCAAAACTGATTTATGATAGTTGATTTAGTTTGGATATTAGCCGGAATATGATAAAAAGAACCAAAAGGATTATATTGACCGGAATAATGGCTGATGTTTAATTTTTTCCAGCGATCGGCCCATGTTGCAAATCCCCAACAAAATACCCGATGGGATACCATAAAATCTGTATTAATAATTTCATCAAAACCTTGAGGTATATTTGCATAACCACTCACGGAAAAAACTTGTGGAGAATCTCGGTAGACTTCTAGAAGTCGGCACATTTGTTGGTAAAAAAAAGGATTGGGAATGGTATCATCTTCTAGATAAACTAGAGAATCGTAGGTACTTAAAACTTGATCTAATGCTGAAACAATATTTGGATCACAACCTAAATTAGTCTCACGATGGACAATTTCAACTGGGATTTTTTGATTAAGATCTTTTAGTATTTTCAAACATTCTTCAATTAGAGGAATATCTTTTTCATTTCTTGCCCCATCGATAAAAGCAATAATTTTAGAGGGTAGAAGGGATTGATTTTCAATGGCTAATGTGACTTGTTCTAATAAATCAGGACGGTTAAAAGCTATTAAAACTAGAGGAGGTAGGACTTCTGGCAAGGGAACATCATCTAAAGAGTGGGGTTTTAACATCATTAAATTCTAAAACTATGCTTATAAACTAGGAAAGGATGAATTTTTCTAGGAATGATATCATTATTTGACAATTACTCCAGAAGAATTACTGAAAAACATTGAGATTACAAAATAACTAGGAAATATAAAGTCAATTTATTGAGATCTTCCCCTAAAGTCTTTGATTTTGATAGGAGAAGATCTTAACTAAAACCAATTTTGCTAAAAATGATTTTAATAGAAGGAACGTTTCTGCCATTTATTTAGTTGTGTTGAACCAAAAGAGGCAAAGGAATTTAAGCTGATAATCTTTTCCTCTAATTCTTTAATAACTTTAGCTTGTTGGCGACATTTCTCTTCTAGTATGAAATTTTTTTGATTTTGTTCTCTAATTTGAGATTGTAATCCTTTTACTTGACTTTCTAATAGATTTAGATCACGACATTTTTCTTCTAAGGTAAATGTTTTATATCTTTGGTCCATTAGTTGGGATTCTAACTCAGCTATTTTGCTTTCTAATTTCCCTGAACCAACATTTTTTTGTTCTTGAGAGTTGATATTTTTGTTTCCTGAGTTGATTTGTGATTCTAAATCAGCTATTTTTTTTTGTAATTGGACAATCTGATTGGTTTTCTTTTGTTCTTCTTCTTGTAAAGTTTCATAGTTTGTTTCTAATGCCTCATAACTTTTTGCTAAAGATTGGTAGATTTCATTGTTAGTATCAAAACTATCTGTATTTTTGAGCTTTTTTTCCAAATCTGCAATAATTTTATTTTGTTCTTCAGAAGATTTTGGCTCTTTTGAAGTATTTTCTAGTTTTTCTGATGGAGATAATCCAATTATTTGTGATACCTGATTAAAGAATGATTTTAGTCCAGGACTCAAAACAATCAATTGCTGTTCCTGACTTAGGTTTTCTTTATTAGAATTTTGAGATTTTTCAGTTTCCATTGCTATTTTTTTTGAAAATTTACTTTAAATAATCTACTTTATCCTAGTAGTTTTGATTGTCTTGGAAAAAGCTTTGACTAGATTTTCCATCTCAATAGTAAAGTATCAATCGTCAAAAGTCTTAAACATAAAGCAACTTTAAATTAAATAATATTTTTGTTTTTAAATTTACGATGATTTATAACTACTTTCTTTAAGACTTAGGAATCAAGGGATTTTTCTAAGAAGCATTATTAAAGATTAATAGCAATACTAAATCCATCCCAATTCCACAGTTTAAGCTAGGGATTTCTCATATCAATTTTTTGTATTTAAATCATGCTATTCTTGAATTTCTTTTCTTTATCCTCCAAATATAGCCTTTTTCCTTAAATACTCTTCATTAAAAATCTTTTTTTTATAACCAAAAATCAGTAAATTGGATCGGACATTGTAAAGAAAAGCAAAGATAAGTTTACAAAATTTTTAAAAGTATGATATGGGATCGAAGAAATTAATAAAAAAATTAGGAACTTAACAATATTTAATAAAAAAAGTAAGCTCAATATCCTATAAGAAATAACAAGGGGTAAATCATTAAAGAAATCAAGGAAGGCAAAACACCTCAATTCCTTATTAAGAGGAGTTTCTCAAAAAACCGAGATAGCAAAATGCTAAGTGTAATGCAATCCCATTATTAAAAATCTTTAAGAAGTTGTAAAACTTGCGACAAACTACCCGAAAATAAAAAAAGCTAAAAGCCAAAAAAAACTTAAGTAAGTAAAGTGGGAGATAAAATCCATGTTTGACGCCTTTACTAAAGTAGTATCACAAGCAGATGCTCGCGGCGAATTCATTTCTAACGATCAAATTGATGCTTTAATGAGCATGGTTAGCGAAAGCAATAAGCGTATGGATGCTGTTAACCGCATCACTGGTAACGCTTCTGCAATTGTTACTAACGCAGCTCGTGCATTATTTGCAGAACAACCTCAATTAATCCAACCAGGTGGAAATGCTTATACTAGCCGTCGTATGGCAGCTTGTTTAAGAGATATGGAAATCATCCTACGCTATGTTACATATGCAGTATTCTCTGGAGATGCAAGCGTACTAAACGATCGTTGTTTAAATGGTCTTCGTGAAACTTATGTAGCTTTAGGTACTCCTGGTGCTTCCGTAGCTACTGGCGTTCAAAAAATGAAAGAAGCAGCTATTGCAATTGCAAACGATCGCAATGGAATTACTCCTGGCGATTGTAGTGCTTTAATGTCTGAAATCTCTAGCTACTTCGATATGGCATCTAATGCTATTGCCTAGTAGTAACTAGAAAACTAGATCGTACGAAATCAAAACATTGAATTGTTAGGAAACTTAGCAAAAAAAAACAGGGAGATAAAAGCAAAATGAAAACCCCTTTAACTGAAGCTGTATCAGCTGCTGATTCACAAGGACGTTTCTTAAGCAGCACAGAAATCCAAATCGCTTTTGGCCGTTTTAACCAAGCAAAAGCAAGTCTAGAAGCTGCTAAAACTTTAAGTAGTAACTCACAGCGTTTAATCGATGGTGCTGCACAAGCAGTTTACACCAAATTCCCTTACACAACTCAAATGCAGGGACCAAACTATGCCTCTACTCCAGAAGGAAAGGCTAAGTGCTCTCGTGACATCGGTTACTACTTACGTATGGTAACTTACTGTTTAATTGCTGGTGGTACAGGTCCAATGGATGAGTACTTACTTGCAGGTATTGATGAAATCAATAGCTCTTTTGAATTATCTCCTAGCTGGTATGTAGAAGCTCTTAAATATATTAAGGCTAACCACGGTTTAAGTGGCGATCCAGCAGTTGAAGCTAATTCTTATCTTGACTATGCTATCAATGCCCTAAGCTAGTAATTAACAAGGAGCTTAATTCATAAAGCTTATGACCTGGAAAGGCAGGCAGTTGTTAGCAACAGGGTTGGCAATTGTCGGCTTGTCCAGGTCTTGTTATATAGCATAAGGATGGTTTAAACCTTGTTTTGAGTGCTAATTAATAATGCTTATCAGCTATACAGAATGAATGTAAAATTCAAATTATAAGCATTTTGATAGACCCAAAAAATATCTATTATCAAAGCGATAACAGTTAGAATTGTAAGAAATAGTTATATAAAAATAGTTGCTTGTGAGTAATTAAAGACTATTAAAAAGTATTAAATTATAACTAATAGCTGAAACCATTGGGTTTGGCAACTATTAAGTTTGAACAATTTCACAATTAGAACTAACTAGTTAACTAGCCTATGAATGGCTTTTACTAAGTAAAAATCAAGGAAAATCAAAAATTTAATAAATAACACAAAAAGCATTGAAAAAAAATTGAAAATTTAGTCAAAAAAAGTTAATGGAGAATAAAAAATGGCAATAACATTAGCAGGATCTAGATTAGGAACATCCCCTTATAGTGAAATAAAGCCTATCGAATTACGTCCAGATTGGACAAGAGATGATGCTAAAGCTGTAATTCGTGCTGTTTACCTTCAAGTATTAGGTAATGATTATCTAATGAAGTCAGAACGCTTGATGAGTGCTGAATCACTTTTGTATAATGGAACTATAACAGTAAAAGAATTTGTTCGCGCAGTAGCTACCTCAGAACTTTATAAGTCCAAGTTCTTATATAATAACTTCCAAACTCGTGTTATCGAACTAAATTATAAACATCTTTTAGGTCGAGCACCTTATGATGAATCAGAAGTAATTTATCATCTCGATTTATACCAAAATAAAGGTTTTGAAGCAGATATTGACTCTTATATTGATTCCCTCGAATATCAAGAGAATTTTGGGGATAACATCGTACCTTACTATCGTGGTTTCTCAACTCAACGAGGACAAAAAACAGTTGGTTTTACTCGTATGTTCCGTCTTTACCGGGGTTATGCTAACAGCGATCGTGCCCAAATTGAAAAAAATGACACTCGTCTAGCAACAGAATTAGGTCAAAATAGTGCTTCAGCAGTAGTTCCTCCCAGCAGTGCTACCAATGGAGGTTGGGCTTATCGTGCTTCTGATAAAGGTTCTACTCCTAGTAAAGCTTTAGGAGGCTCAGTTGCAAATGGAGCTGATGTGAAAATGTATCGCGTTGAAGTCTCTGGTTTAAGTACTCCCAGATATCCTCGGATTCGTCGCAGCAGCAGAGCATTCTTAGTTCCATTTGATCAATTATCTGCTAAACTTCAACAAATTAATCGCCAAGGCGGTAAAGTGGCTAGTATTACTCCTGCAAGTCTCTAAAAAATACTACTCACAAATCAAGAAATACTATAAAATTCACCAAAAGAGGAAAATATGTTAGGTCAAAGTGCTCTCGTAAACGCAGCTAGTAACCCATCCGATAGTCGTATATTTATCTACGAAGTAAAAGGATTACGTCAAAATGATAACAACGATCGTAATGCTTATCCTCTTCGCAGTAGCGATAATGTCTTTATCAAAGTTCCTTATAAGAAAATGAATGAAGAAATGCGTAAAATTAACCGCATGGGTGGCACAATTGTAAGTATTAAAGCAATGGATTAAGTTAGTTAAGCTAGTTTAGACGATTCAGAAGAAAACTAAAAAAGCTAATTTAGATCATGATCAAAATAAATTAGAAATCCAAGCTGTTGTATATTCTTCAACTCAACAGCTTATTTCAATGTTAAAAAGTCAATACATAACTAAAAAGTGACTGAAAACTCAAACCAACAAAATCTTCAAAGTGACTTCCAAACAAATCAACCAGCTTTGACAACTCAAGAAGCCATAGCTAATCTCCAACAAAAAGATGATCTAGGATTACGTTATTATGCTGCTTGGTGGTTGGGAAGATTTAGAATAAAAGAACAAGCCGCTATTGATGCTTTATTAATTGCTTTAGAAGATGAAACCGCACAAACTCCTGATGGTGGTTATCCTTTAAGGCGAAATGCCGCTAAAGCACTAGGAAAATTAGGAAATTTAGAAGCCATACCAGCTTTGATTAAATGTTTAGATTGTTCTGATTATTATGTTAGAGAATCTGCCGCTCAAGCTTTGGAAATGTTAGGGGATTCTTCCTCAATTCCAGCCTTGCTTAAATTACTTTCAGGTGGAGTGGCAGGGGCAACACAAGTTACGGGAAAACCCCATCTTGTTCAACCTTACGAGGCGATTATTGAAGCTTTAGGCACTTTGGGAGCAGTTGAAGCAATTCCCATCATTGAGCCTTTTTGCCAACATTTTCTTCCTAAAGTAAAGTATGCTGCTGCAAGGGCAATGTATCAGTTAACTCAAGATTCTAGTTATGGTGATATTTTAGTTCAAGCTTTGGAACGGCCAGAATTACAATTGCGTCGAGCTGTTTTGATAGATTTGGGAGCAATTGGTTATGTTAAAGCAGGAAAAGCTGTTGCTAACACTTTGGCTGAAAATAGTTTAAAGTTGATTTCTCTTAAAGGATTATTGGAATATCAATTAAAACAAGATTCTTTTTCTCTATCTCCTAAAAGCATTGAGTTAATGGAATTTATGGATGGTCTTTTATAAAATTTTAAATATATTAATCTAGTCTAATTTGAATAAATATGGTACAAGAATTGATTATAGCAGTTGAAAAAGCTGATTCGTCTGATGGTTTATTAGAAGCAACTGAAGCTTTAGCTGCGTCTTGTGAAAAAGATGCTATTCCGACTTTAATTGAAATTCTGGGTTTTAATAATCCCGGAGCTGCTGTAGCTGCTGTGGAAGGTTTGATTGCCTTAGGTGAGGTGGCAGTGCCATATTTATTAGAGAATCTTGATGGTTATAATTATGGTGCTAGAGCTTGGGCTATTAGGGCGTTGGCTGGTATTGGAGATCCTCGTGCTTTGGATTTGTTGTTAAAGGCTGCTAGTAGTGATTTTGCTTTGAGTGTTCGTCGTGCTGCTACTAAGGGTTTGGGGATTATTCGTTGGTCTAATTTATCTTTGAATGAGGTTAAATTTGCTCAGGTTAAAGTTTTAGAAACTTTATTATTTATTTCTGAAACAGATCCAGAATGGGTGGTTCGTTATTCGGCAGTTGTGGCTTTAGAGTCTCTTTTCTTGGTTTTAGATCAACAAAATTTTGAGTTAAAACAACAAGTTTTGGATAAATTACAAGTTTTATCAGTAGAAGATAATGAATTGGTGGTTTGTGCTCGTGCTCAGATGGCCATTGAAGAAATTAAAAAGTTGTAATTAAAATATTTTCTATCCAATGAACATCTAAATTATTTTTCTTATAAATATTATTAAAGTTGATTAGATATTATTAAGTTTTTAAGTTATGAAACTTTAGCTAGATCTAATGTATGAAAATTTAACTTTTTGATGAAAAGAGAATTAGATTTTCCTGCTAAAATTCTTTTTCGTTGTTTTAAAAATAATGGAAGGGGAATAATTTGATAAATCGCTCTAACAGCAGTACTAAATTCAATTACATCTCCATGTTTCAATTCGTAGTAATAATTTTGTTTACTATTAACAAATATGCCATTGCTACTTGTTTTGCCATTCATTTCTCCGTCTATTAAACAGTATGAAATTTGACCAGTGTCTGGATATATTTTTTTAAATAAAGTGCCATGGATTCGAGAAACTTGTTGGGAGTTAATAATAATTGAATTTTTAGAAGAACGGCCAATGGAATAGATTTCTTCTTTCAGGCTAATAGTTTGACTTTTTTTATTATTTTTGATGATTAAAATATGCAAGTTAGAGTTGGATTCTATTTGATTAAATCTAATCTCTGATTCTAATATAGTTGTTTTTGATGACATTTTTACAAAATTAATCTGATTAATATTGATTTTCTCAGTTTAAACACTTAATGTATATTTTTTGGTATATTTTCGATTGAGTTAATATCAAGAGTTTTTAACTTTTTCAGAATTAATATTTTTCAATCAACCCACTTTTGCCTTTATTTTAGCAAGAATCTATCCAGTATTAGATCTTTTTTTTGATCTCTTTGGGGTGAAAATCTTTTGTTTTTTCCTTATATAGAGGTTGAAAACAATTACTTCTTACTGCTTGTAATATTATAAAACCCAACTAACGTTAATACTATATTTATTGGATCTTTTTTCTTAAATTTGTACTTTTTGGTATACTTCAAAAATATCTAAAATTCAAGTTAATTAATTACAAGGATATAGAAAATTATGGCTTACATAGATTTGCCTCCAGATATGCCTGGCATTATGGGTTTAATGAAATATCGTCCTGATACAGGTAAAATATTAAGCGATTTAGCTGAAGCATTACTTCAAGGGGATTCATCCCTGAGTCGTGGCGATCGAGAATTGATAGCGGCTTTTGTCTCCAATCGTAATCAGTGCAACTTTTGTCAAACTGCTCATGGAGAGATCGCAAGACATTTACTTGACTCTCAAAAAGAGGTTGTGGATCAAGTTTTTTCAGACGTAGCTGGTGCCAATGTCTCGGAAAAAATGAAAGCACTCTTAAATATTGCTGCTAAAGTGCAAGTTAATGGGAAAGAAGTTGATATTAGTGATATTAACCATGCTCAAGAATTAGGAGCAACTCAGAGAGAAATTCACGATACTGTATTGATTGCAGCAGCTTTTTGTATGTTTAATCGATATGTGGATGGATTAGGGACAACTTTTGAGAATAAACCAGAGTTATTCAAAGAGTTTGCCTGTCAAATTGCCGATATGGGATATGCAAAAGCTAATAAGCCACTATTTGAAAATTAAAATTTGGTATTTATTCATCAAAAAAGTCCCTATTTATATTTTACGAGCTAGTTTTAAGGTATAACTAAAACTGGACAAAGAGAAAGATTTATTACCTTTGAAGTAACACTTTCATGACTTGTCTCAGGAGTCAAACCTATTCCACGAGAACCCATAATGATTAAATTAGCTCCGATTTCATCAGCAACGTCACAGATTACAAAAGGCGGTTTACCTTCGCGCTCAATGGTTTCTGCTTGAATACCTTCTTTGGTAAAGGCTGTTTTGGCATTTTCTAACAATTTAGCAACGTCTGAATGAGAACTCATTTTAGCTGCTTCGGGATCATCCTGTGAAGCACTTTCAACTACGGATAATAATACTAAACGAGCATCATATTGTTGAACGATATGAACTACATAGTTAGCAGCTTCAATCGCTTCTCGACTTGCATCAACGGGAAACAAAACTGTTTTAAACATATAATATAGTTAGTAACAGTTATTACTTCAATTTACAAGTCGATCTTAAAGCAAAACAATATTCTAGGAAATAGTAATAAGATAAATTTTAATATTCAAACCAAAAAAATAGTTTATACTAAATTTTATACGGTATTATGTCAACTTCAGAGCCAATAGTCGGACTAAGATTAGGGAAGAATATATCACCACGCCTCATTTTTTAATCCATCTCCTGCCACAACTTCCCACTCAGACTCTATCTCCTTATCTGCTTCCTTGTAGGCATTTTCCAAATCTTGATCACGTAGTAAAATCAAAGCCGCCTCAATTACTTGAGATACAGACTTACAGTCTTTACTTGTTTTATAGTTGTGAATAAATACTGCCAAGTCAGAAGAAATAGATACTGACATTTTCTTAGTTGTCATAAGCTTACTAAAAAATTAGCAAAATAATCACTACTAAATCTTATGGTATTTTGGTGACAAGCCATCGTCCTAAACTGGATTTATCTATTATCAATTATCTATATTCTCTGTTGATTGTCTATTGGCATATCTTGTTTGGTTGCACGCCCTCCTGTAAAATCAGCAAAAGAACGAACTTTGTTATCTCTATCAATATAAATGGATGGAATTGAGACAATGATCGAACCATTGCCATTGCATTGATAGTAATGGAAAAAATAAACTAAAAAATAAAGGATAAATTTTGCATTAAGGAGATTTTAACTATGGCTAAGAAAAGTTTAGCAAATCTATCAAAGGCTGATGTAGAAGGCAAAAGAGTCTTAGTTCGGGTAGATTTTAACGTACCATTAGATGATAACACAAATATTACAGATGATACTCGTATTCGTGCTGCATTACCAACCATCGAAGATTTGATTGGCAAAGGTGCTAAGGTAGTATTATGTAGTCATATGGGCCGCCCTAAAGGAAAAGTTGTTGATAGTCTTAGTCTTAAGCCTGTTGCCGATCGTCTATCTCAATTATTAAAGAAACCTGTAGCGATGTGTGATGATTGTGTAGGAGATTCTGTAGCGGCGACTATTGGTAAGTTACAAAATGGAGATGTTGCATTACTTGAAAACCTTCGTTTCCATGGAGAAGAAGAAAAAAATGATCCTGAATTTGCTAAAAATTTAGCAGCTAATGCAGATTTATATGTAAATGATGCTTTTGGTACTGCACACCGCGCTCATGCTTCTACTGAAGGTGTAACTCATCATCTTAGCCCTAGTGTTGGTGGTTATTTGATTGAGAAAGAATTAAAATTCCTTCAAGGGGCGATCGAAAGTCCTCAAAAGCCTTTAGCAGCAATTATTGGTGGTTCTAAAGTTTCTAGTAAAATTGGTGTGATTGAAACTCTTTTAGAGAAATGCGATAAGTTGATCATGGGTGGTGGAATGATTTTTACTTTCTATAAGGCTCGTGGCATTAGTGTGGGTAAGTCTTTGGTAGAAGACGATAAGATTGATTTAGCAAAGTCTTTAATTGCTAAGGCTGAAGCAAAGGGTGTTCAATTCTTATTGCCTACTGATGTGGTGGTAGCTGATGACTTTAAGAAAGACGCTAATTCTCAAACTGTGGATATTAACAATATTCCTGACGGTTGGATGGGTTTAGATATCGGCCCTGATTCTGTTAAAGTTTTCCAAGATGCTTTGGGTGATTGTAAGACTGTTATTTGGAATGGCCCTATGGGTGTATTTGAGTTTGAGAAGTTTGCGGTAGGCACTAATGGCATTGCTACTACTCTTGCTGGTTTATCTGATGCTATTACGATTATCGGTGGTGGTGATTCTGTTGCTGCGGTGGAAAAAGCAGGTTTGGCTGATAAAATGAGTCACATTTCTACTGGTGGTGGTGCTAGTTTGGAATTACTTGAAGGTAAGGAGTTACCTGGTATTGTTGCTTTAGATGATGCTTAATTTTGATTGATCTTTAGCCAATAAATCCAGAATAATTCTAAGAGAGTGGAGTTTATTCACTCTTTTAAAGTTTTAATTTTCCTTAATATATACAATTATAAGTGAAATTTGTTTCTTCCAAGTTGTAGAGATTCATTACTACGAAATATGTTATAATATAATAAATAAAAATTTTAAGAAAATATACTGAGAAAATTTAATAGAGAGGAATAGCTAAGTGGTAATTCCAGAAATAGCAGCAATAGCAGCAGGGGCGATCGAATTAATATCACAAAAGTTTATCAAAGCAGGGGCCGATGAGTTGGTAAAAAGATACACCAAACCGGCGATCGATAAAATTGAGGAATTGTGGAAAGTCATTTTGGAGAAATTCAATGGAAATACAAGGGCAGAAAAAGCTCTAAAAGAAATGGAAGAAGGAAAAGATAATCCAGAAACCCGTGAAAGTTTAACGGTGTATTTAAAGGATGAGATGAAAGAATATGAGGAATTCGCTACAAAAATACGAACTCTGGCTGAAGAGATAAATGCAGGGAAAATCCAAGATAATAGAAAAATAGAGCAAAATCAATATGTAGATAATAACAGTAAGGCAAATTATATCAATGCTAACCAAGCCCAAGCTGACACAATAGCTGCTGAAGTTCACAATTATTATTATGACAAAGATTCTTGACTCAAGCCGCCTGGGAGTCAGGTAAAACAAACTCCACCACAGAATTTACCCTATAGCGGCGCAATCAATTTTGTAGGGCGTGATGGAGATATGGAAACCTTGCACAAGAAACTCAAAGAAAGTGGAAAGGTTGTGATATCAGCCGTATTTGCAGCGGTGACAGGAATGGGAGGCATTGGCAAAACGGAATTAGCATTGCAATATGCCCTCAAACATAAGAATAAAGCTTATCAAGGCGGTGTTTGCTGGTTGCAGGCAAGGGATGTAGACTTGGTGACACAAATCATTAATTATGGCAGGATTCAGCTTAACCTCGAAATCCCTGATGATTTGACAGCCGAACAGCAAGTGGCATATTGTTGGCGCAATTGGGATTATCCTGGGGATGTTTTGGTGGTGTTTGATGATGTCACCAGTTATGAAACCATTGAGCCTTATCTCCCGCCTAATGAGACTCGTTTTAAGATTATCATCACTTCTAGGGTGCAACATTTGGCACAAGCTTTTCAAGATTTGAATTTGGAGGTGTTATCGGAAGATGCCGCTTTGGAATTGTTGCGATCGTTGATTGGAGAATCTCGCGTCAATGATGAGGAAGAGGAAGCTAAGAAACTTTGTCATCAATTAGGCTATTTGCCTTTAGGTTTGGAATTGGTAGGGCAATATTTAGCTAGAAAGCAAGATTTATCCATCATCCAGATGCAGCAACGTTTGGAGAGTAAAGGGCTTGAACAAAAGGCTTTGAAGCAACCAACTACCAAAACTACCGCCGAAAGAGGTGTTAAGGCTGCTTTTGAATTGAGTTGGGAGGAGTTGAGTAAGGATGCTCAAGAGTTGGCCTGTTTTCTGAGTTTATTTGCCGTTGCGCCTATTAAATGGGGTTTGGTTGAGCAATGTTTATCTAATGAAGATAAGGAGGATTTGGAGGATTTAAGGGATGATATCTTGGTTAACAGTCTTCTCAAACGCACTGATAAAGGTGTCTACCTGCTTCATACTCTGATTCGTCAATATTTTCAAGAGAAGTTGGAATCTATATCAGAAGCGGAGGCTTTTAAGCGTCAATTCTGTAAAGGCATGGTGGTAGAATCTAAAAAAATTCCCTATACACCAACTAAATCTGATATTGAAGAGGTTAATTTGTCTATTCCTCATCTTGCTGAATCTACTAGAGAGTCGTTGTTATCTTATTTTGAGAAGGAGGATATTATTTGGGCATTTACAGGGTTAGGGCGTTTCTATGAAGGGCAAGGAATATACGATAGTGCAGAATCTTGGAATATAAAATGCCTAGAGGTTTGCAAAGCTTTATTTGATGGGGATAATCCAGATGTTGCCTCCAGCCTTAACAATTTAGCTTCTCTCTACCATAATCAAGGGAAATATCATGAAGCAGAGACTCTTTACATTCAAGCTTTAGAAATGAGACAACGTCTCTTTGATGGAGATAATCCAGATGTTGCCAACAGCCTTAACAATTTAGCTTCTCTCTACTTTAATCAAGGAAAATACCATGAAGCAGAGACTCTTTACATTCAAGCTTTAGAAATGTATCAACGTCTCTTTGATGGGGATAATTATTATGTAGCAGGCAGCCTTAACAATTTAGGATTACTCTACAAAAATCAAGGGAAATACCATGAAGCAGAGACTCTTTACATTCAAGCTTTAGAAATGTATCAACGTCTCTTTGATGGGGATAATCGAGATGTTGCCTCCAGCCTTAACAATTTAGCTTCTCTCTACGATAATCAAGGGAAATACCATGAAGCAGAGACTCTTTTGATTCAAGCTTTAGAAATGACACAACTTCTCTTTGATGGGGATAATCGAGATGTTGCCTCCAGCCTTAACAATTTAGGATTACTCTACAAAAATCAAGGGAAATACCATGAAGCAGAGACTCTTTTGATTCAAGCTTTAGAAATGGCAGAGCGTGTGCTAGGAAATGTACATCCTCATACTGAGATATATCGTAAAAACTTAGCAATTCTAAGAGAGAAACTGTAGAAAAGTTTTAAACTTAAAGAATCGAAATAGCAAAAAAAAATCAGTCAAAAGGGAGAATTAAAAATGACTTCTACTGATACAAACAAAATTTCAGATATTGATAGCAACCTCAAAAACCTTTACGAAAAAGACTATTATAAATGGATTCACGCTACTATTAATCTACTAAAAGAAGGGAAATTAGAACAACTCGATCGTGAAAATTTAATTGAAGAAATAGGAGATATTGGTATTAGAGAGAAAGAAGAACTAGATAATAACTTGAGAATATTAATAACAGAATTATTAAAATATAAATACTACTCCAAGGATTTATCAGGCATGGAATTATCCAAAATTAGTACATATCAAAGGAATATAATTAGAACATTAGAAGATAGCCCAAGCTTAATGGAATATTTAGAGGAAATCTTTGAAGAAAACTATCAGTTAGCCAGAGAATATGCCGCAGTAGAAACCGATTCACCTCTGGAAACTTTCCCAATCAAATCACAATTTTCTGCTAAAAAAATTCTACAAAGAAATCGAAAAGGGCATGAAATTTTAAAAATTATAGAAGATATGTTTATTAATTGATCAAAACAAATGGGGATAAGCAGTAAAAAAGCCTTACTAAGTAACTTGGAAATACTCTTAATACATTTATTAAAATATAAATTTCAAGCTAAGAAAAGAACAAGAAGTTGGTTCTTAACTATAAAAGAACATCGTAGAAGAATAAATAAGGCTTTTAAAGAAACTCCAAGCCTAAAAAATTATTTACCAGAAATATTTCTAAAAGTTTATCAAAATGCAAGAGAAGAAGCTTCAACTCAAACTAAATTACCCGTCGATATTTTTTCAACTCAATGCCCTTTTACCTTAGAAAATATTCTCAATCCTGACTATTTACCAGAATAAAAAATTATACATTTAAAAATGGAGAAAAATATTATGACTAGTCAACCTATAACCAAAGATAACCATCTCAAAAACCTTTACGAAAAAGATTATTATCAATGGATTCACGCTACCATTAATCTACTAAAAGAAGGGAAATTAGAACAACTCGATCGTGAAAATTTAATTGAAGAAATAGGAGATATTGCTTTTAAAGAAGAGGAAACAATTGATATTAACTTGAGGGCATTATTAACAGAATTATTGAAATATAAATATTACCAAAGTGATTTATCTGGCATGGAATTATCAAAAATTTATGATTATCAAAATAATATTATTGACATCATAGATTTTAGTCCAAGTTTAATGGAATATTTAGAGGAAATCTTTGAAGAAAACTATCAGTTAGCTAGAGAATTTGCAACAATAGAAACTGATTTACCTCTTGATACTTTCCCAATAATTGCACCAATGTCAGCTACAACAATATTAACTGAAAATCACAATCCGAATAAACCTTGGAATATAGAGGATTTGTTTATTTATTAATAAGTGCAAAAAAATGACTAAGAGTCAGAGAGAGTCGTTAATTAGCAATTTAAAAATTCTTTTAATCCATCTATTAAAATATAAATTTCAATCAGAAAAACGTACAAATAGCTGGTTATCAACTATAAAAGAACACCGTAAAAGATTAAATAAAGCGTTAAAAAAAAGTCCAAGTATAAAAAATTACTTAGAAAAAATATTGACCAATTCTTATACAAAAGCTAGAAAGAAAGCAAGTTTAGAAACAAAATTACCTGTCGATATTTTCCCTATTCAATGCCCTTTTACATTAGAAAATATCCTCAATCCTGACTATTTACTATAACCAAAACTAGCTAAAACTTTTTTTAATAAGTGATAAGTAATAAGGTTTTTATTAACACAAAATACTACCAAAAAAGAGAATTTAAAATGACTTCTACTGATACAAACAACATCTCAGATATTGATAGCAACCTCAAACACCTTTACGATAAAGATTTTTATCAATGGATTAAAAAAACTTCCCAATTAATGCAAGAAGGGAAATTTCAATCCATCGATTGGGAAAATGTGATTGATGAAATAGAAGGTTTAGCAATAGAAGAAAAAACAAATATTAGAAATAATTTGAGAGTATTATTAACAGAATTATTGAAATATAAATATTACCAAAGTGATTTATCTGGGATAGAATTATCAAGGATTATTAATTATCAGAGAAATATCATTGCTATTCTAGAAGATAGCCCAAGTTTAATAGAATATCTAGAAGAAAAATTTGACCAATACTATCAGTTAGCTAGGGAATTTGCAGAGATAGAAACTGAATTACCTATAGATACTTTTCCTACAATTCCTCCTTTTTCTGTGGAAACTATTTTAACTGAAAATCACGATCCTAATAAAATATTAGAGTTAGAGGATTTGTTTTTTAATGACGACAAAAGATGACTAAAAAGCATAAAAAAGCTTTAATGAGTGATTTAATAATTTTGTTTATACATTTATTAAAATATAAATTTCAACTAAACAAAAGAACAAGAAGCTGGTATTTAACTATAAAACTCAGATCTTGCACCAAGAAAAATTGATGTAAAGTAAAAAT
This sequence comes from Prochloraceae cyanobacterium PL24a_bin.78, assembly GCA_028281945.1. Lineage (GTDB taxonomy): Bacteria > Cyanobacteriota > Cyanobacteriia > Cyanobacteriales > JANQIW01 > JANQIW01. The sequence goes on along the minus strand of JANQIW010000111.1, from coordinate 53 downwards.
CGCTGAAAAGCTGAGTTGTAGGGCATTTTGGCTCGGAAAAAATTTTTGATACG
>JANQIW010000078.1 GCA_028281945.1 Prochloraceae cyanobacterium PL24a_bin.78 | reverse complement strand
TGGGCTGTTCGCCCATTAAAGCGGTACGTGAGCTGGGTTCAGAACGTCGTGAGACAGTTCGGTCCATATCCGGTGCAGGCGCAAGAGCATTGAGAGGAGCCTTCCTTAGTACGAGAGGACCGGGAAGGACACACCTCTGGTGTACCTGTTATCGTGCCAACGGTAAACGCAGGGTAGCCAAGTGTGGAGTGGATAACCGCTGAAAGCATCTAAGTGGGAAGCCCACCTCAAGATGAGTGCTCTCATGCAGCCGCAGTAAGGTCACGGGAAGAACACCCGTTCATAGGCACTAGGTGGAAGAGCAGTAATGTTTGTAGCCGAGGTGTACTAACAGACCGAGGGCTTGATCTCTATTTCTCTATGCAGTCTTGAGGGTGTCACTACACCAACTCTTTTCTGGTGCATTTAGCGCAATGGCACCACTTCGACTCCATCCCGAACTCGACAGTGAAACTTTGCCGCGGCCAAGATACTCGTTGGGTTGCCAACCTGGACAATAGCTCTGTGCCAGATAAATTAATAAAACAAGTTAAGCCTCGATCTGTAATAATAGGTCGGGGCTTAATGTTTTGATATTTCTAAAGTTAGATAATTTTTTGATAATTTAATTTGCTTTTGCGATGAATTCACTATTAATCAATCTATCTTGTATTTTAAATCAGCCTACTGGTATTAGTAATTATGCTTTTAATCTTTTTCCTTATTTACATCCTCTTAATCCAACTCTTTTAAGTTGCCGAAATTTTGATAATTTTAATTGTTATTCTATACCTAATAATTTAACTTCTGAGAAAGGCTCCTTAGGGCATTTTCGTCGTCTAATTTGGACTCAATTTCAATTACCAAAAATTTATCAAGATTTACAATCCTCTCTTTTGTTTTCTCCTCTACCAGAAGCTCCTCTTTGGAATAACTGTAATTATATTGTTATGGTTCATGATGTTATTCCTTTACGGTTTCCTAATTTTTCTTCACCTCTTTTTGCCTATTTTAAATATTATATTCCTATTATTTTAAGTCAAGCAACTCATCTTATTTGTAATTCAACAGCTACAGCAAAAGATATTACTAATTTTTATGGTATTAGTCCCTCTAAAATTACTCCTATTCTACTTTCTTACAATTCTTCTATTTTTCGGTTTCTAAATTTACAACTTGCAGAAACACCTTACTTCCTTTATATCGGTCGTCAAGATCCTCATAAAAATGTTAACCGCCTCATAACTTCTTTTAGCAATCTCCCTAAATCTTGGGAATATGAACTTTGGATAGTTGGACCTACAGATTCTCGTTATACTCCTACCCTAAAAAAACAAGCAGATGAATTAGGATTAGGGCATAAAATAAAATTTTTAGGCTATTTACCAGATGAAGAATTAGCTAAACTAATGAATTCAGCAGTCGCTCTTGTCTTTCCCTCACTTTGGGAAGGATTTGGATTGCCTGTTTTAGAAGCAATGGCTTGTGGTACTCCAGTGATTACATCTAATCTTTCTTCTTTACCTGAAGTTACAGGAGATGCTGCTTTACTTGTCAATCCCTATAATATAGAGGAAATGACTGAGGCCATGAGAAATATTGCTCAAGATTCTCAGTTACGCTCTCATCTCCACTCACTTAGCCTTCAACGTGCTAGTCAATTTAGTTGGGCAAAAACAGGACAAAAAACTATGGAAGTTTTACAACAATATTTGTAATTTTTTTTCCTCAATAGCTTAATTTTCCAAAATCATAATCATTAAAGTTTTTCTAGTAATTTTTCTACTTCTTCAACTCCTGCTTGATTTCCTTGACTTTCATAAAGTTGTTTGGCTTGAAGTAATGCTGCTTTTGCTTCTGTCTTTCTTCGTCTTCCTTCTAATGCTCGACCTAAATTATGGTATCCATCTGCACGATTTGGAGATAGTTCAATCAAACGACGGAAAGCAATAATTGCTTGAAAATACTCTTTTTGTTCTAATAAGATTCTCCCAATTCCTGCTTGAGCCTCTACAGATTGATTTTCTAAATAAGATAATTTTTCATATGCTACCAATGCTTCTTCTAATTTTTGTTGTTTTTCAAAAATTCTAGCTATTTGTAACTGAATATTAGTATTGTTTAATTCACTTTGATTTACTTCTTGTAGTATTTCTAATCCTGGATCTATTTTTCCTAAATTTAGTAAACCTGTTACTAATTGTAATTTTAACTTGACGTTATTGGGAAATTTAATTGATGCTTCTTGTAAAAATTCTACTGATCGTCGACTATTTTCGTTTTTTAATAAAGCTACTCCCATGATTTCGTGAGCATTTTCGTTATTTGGGTCGATTTGTATTACTTTTTCATAAGTATCTATTACCTTTTGATAATCTTGTAAACGTAAAAGTACTACTCCTAAACCTAAATAATGTTTAATATTATCTGGTTCTAATCTACTTGCACGATTGTAAGCTAAAGCAGCTTCTGCATTATCTCCAGTATTAGCTAGACTAAACCCCAAGGCATAGTGGAATTCGGCATTATTTGGATCTAAAGAGATGGCCTGTTGATACGCTCTTACAGCTTGTGAGAAATCACCTGTTCTAACATACAAATAACCCAATCCAGAGTGAATCCTAGCATTATTACGATCTAAATTTGCTATTTGTTGGTAAATACTTATTGCCCTAGAGTAATTTCCCTCATTTACATTTTTGTTGCCTTTTCTTAACAACTCATCAATGTCTTGCTTGCTATTATTTAATTGTGAATTTTCAATTTGGGCTTGTATCTGTGATGGATAAAAACAGGTAAATGATAGACTTGAAATTAAGTAAAAAACTATTTGAGAAAGTACTTTTTGAGATCTTAACCAACTTTCTTTTGGCATAAGACTTGATTTAATGGGAATATTAGCCATGAAGATTCTTTTAATACTATTATATCATATTTGTTAAACAATTTATTGAGTAATTTGAGGCTTCCACTGATCCATATATAGATCTAATTTCATACATCCTATGAGAGGATGAAAATGATCATCTGGATTTTCCCGCCCTACTCTATGAGCAATATAACAGAATAATTACTCTCTGATTCAACAGAATTTCCAATTGACAATTATTGCCCATCTAGCCCTTGGACAAATTGATTTAAACCTTTTTTAGCTCACCCCCATTACAATCTCTGATTGAACAGGGGATTCTGGATTCACCAATTCATAACTAGACAAAGATGATTATTCATCACTATCTATCTACATCAGCTTTTTGTTTGAAGATCTCACCACCATTAACCCTCAATTTATAGATAATTTTTAGCTATAGTTGCCACTTGTTCTACTTCATCTTCAGCTAATTTCGTTAACACAGAAATAGCCTCATCACCTTGCAAAAGTCCAAGTGCTTGTGCCACTCGAAAGCGAATTTGCCAATCAGCATTCTGAGCAAAAGGGGTTAATAAGGGGATGGCACGGGGATCACCTAATTCCCCAAAACTACTAATTGCTGTAGTCTGAAGTAAATTATTATCAGAATTTAGAGCCTCTTTTAGCAATTCAAAACAACGAGGATCTCCTAATTCTCCTAAAGTAGCAATAATACTAAATTGGAGTAGCCATTCTTGAGTTTGATGATAAGCTTGTTCTAAATATTCATATCCTTCCTTGATTTTCAATCCACCAATTGCATCTGCTGCTGCTGATTTTACATCTATTTCTGAATCTTGGAATAAGCGATCCTTTAACAACTCTAAAGATTCAGAGATATTATGATGGCCTACACTATCAAGAAAACTTACTGCCGCATAACGTACTCTAGTATTTTCATCCTTAACTAAAGGTTTAATCATCTTAAACGCTAGGGAAGAATCTAATTGGCGCAATTGTATAATTCCTTGGAGGCGATCGCCAAAATCTTCTGAATTGAGTAATTGTTGAACTGAATCGGGGGTAACACTCATAATTTAGTTGATTTTTTCAATTTGATTAAATATTTG
>JANQIW010000073.1 GCA_028281945.1 Prochloraceae cyanobacterium PL24a_bin.78 | reverse complement strand
TAACTGTTGTAGAATAGGAGTGAGAGAATCTGTGAGAATAATGCTTTGGGGATGCTCTTGAAAGTTTTTCACAAATGTTCCATCTGATTCTGGTAATTGGGTGTGATCTGGTAAATTATTTTCTATTTGAATTTTACTAGGTGTTTGAGTCATATCATTAACCATATTAATAGTTAAAAAATAAAATAATTCAATTATAAATTAATATTTGATTCCAGTAATTGTTGGAGGGTAATTTGTTCATATTTTTCAAAAGGTTGATGAATCCATGGATTATCTTCCAAGTATTGAACATAAAAATCTGGTTGATAATTAGAGCATTTTTTATACCAAATTACAGCAGTGCGAATCTCTTCAATTTTATCTTTGTAATTAGTTTTAAGCCAATTTATTGATTCTCTTAAACTAATTCCAGAGTCTACTAAATCATCCACTAAAAGTATTTTTGAGCCTAAAGATTCCTCAAGATTTGTTAAATGTTTGGAGAATTTTATTTTCCCCCTAATTTGATTATTACTGCCACCATAAGAAGCAGCAATTAAAATAGCTAAAGGTTGACGATAAAGACGAGAAAGAATATCTCCTACCCTTAATCCTCCTTTGGCAAGACAGACAATTTGATTAAATTCCCAGCCAGAATCATATATTTTGGCGGCTAAAATTTCGATATTATGATGATATCCATCCCAAGATACATATAATTCTGACATAATTAACTCAGAATTTACTGAAAAATGTTACAACTGTTTAAATAATACTATATTAATTGAGTTTATCTTATGAGCAATTCTTCTGGAAACAATACCAATATTTCTAAGCAACAAAAATCTCCACAACAACACCAAGAAAAGTTACGTTTTACCACTAAATTAGCTTATGGAGCCGGAGATATGGGGCCTGCTATTACTGCTAATGTTTTGGTTTTTTTCTTGCTACCTTTTTTTACTAATATTGCTGGATTGCCTGCTGGTTTAGCTGGTAGTATTTTGCTAATTGGAAAAATTTCTGATGCCATTAACGATCCTATTGTTGGAGTAATGAGTGATAAAACTCGTAGTAGTTGGGGTCGTCGTATTCCTTGGATGTTATTTGGTGCAATTCCTTTTGGTTTAATGTTTTTTTTGCAATGGATTGTCCCAGAATTTAGTGTTAATAAAGACCTTAATAATTGGCTTTTATTTGCTTATTATATAATCATTGGAATTCTATTTAATGTTTTCTACACTACAGTTAATTTGCCTTATCAAGCTCTGACTCCAGAATTAACTCAAGATTATAATGAACGAACTAATCTTAATAGTTTTCGTTTTGCTTTTTCCATCGGTGGTAGCATTTTATCTTTAGTATTAGCTGGGATAATTTTTAATGCTTATCCTGACGAGCCTATGAAAAAGTATATTGTTTTAGGCTTAATTTGCAGTATTATTTCCGTTTTACCAATTCTCTGGTGTGCTATTAGAATTCAAGAAAGGGGGACAAATCCTCTTTTTAATTATGCCCAAAAACGCATTACTGGCATAGGTTCAATTATTGTAGGTTCTCTATTAGGTTTATTTGGGATAATTCAATTAATTTTTGGTAGTTCTATTGGAAATAATTCAAGAGAAAATAGTCTTTTTGGAGTTATTGCTATTCTGATATTTTTATTACTTGTCGCCGCTGGTATTAGTTTAATTTTTTCTCAACCTGAACCTCATTTAATTGATAATAATGCAATACAAAAAAAGAATGATGCTAATACAGTAGAGGCTATTCCTTTTCTAGAACAACTAAAGATTGTTTTTAATAATAAAGCCTTTTTATATGTTATTGGAATCTATCTATGTTCTTGGTTAGCAGTACAACTAACTGCTTCAATTTTGCTCTTTTTTGTTGTTAATTGGATAGGATTATCAGAAGAAGCTTTTCCAACAGTAGCAATTGCCGTTCAAGGAACTGCTTTAATAATGTTATTTTTCTGGAAAATAGTAAGTGCTAAATATGGAAAAAAGATTGTATTTTTTATCGGTACAACTATTTGGTTAATCGCTCAAATAGGTTTATTTTTATTGCAACCAGGAGATACAATTTTATTATATTTCTTAGCAGTTTTAGCAGGAATTGGAGTGTCTGTCGCGTATCTAATTCCTTGGTCAATGGTACCAGATGTAATTGAATTAGACGAGCTACAAACTGGGCAACGAAGAGAAGGAATATTTTATGGTTTTATGGTATTATTACAAAAATTTGGTTTAGCTTTAGGCTTATTTTTAGTAGGTGCTGCTTTGGAAGCTTCAGGGTTTATTGAATCTATCCCCGGACAACCTATTCCTACTCAACCAGATAATGCTTTATTAGCAATTAGAATCGCAATTGCACCATTACCAGCTATAATTTTAATCATCGGTTTAGTACTTGCTTATTTCTATCCTATTACTCAAGAAGTTCACCAAGAAATAATGCTTAAATTACAAGAAAATCGTACTAAAAATCATCAAAATTGAGAAGAAAATTAGATTTAATTACTATCTTATTTTTTGTTTTTTCTCTCTCAAAAAATAAAACGATATTTTCATGTTTAAAATATAATCACCTTTACTCAAAATTCCTTTTTTATTGTCATGCTTACTAAACAAACTATCGAAACACCTACAAATTTAGTTAACATTAATAAATCTCGATCACTACAACGATCTCTGATAATTTATTCAGGATTAGGAATATTTCTTTTGAGTATTTTTGTCTCCATCGTAAGCATTCTTCCTCTTTACCAAAGATTGAAAAAGGCAGAAGAAAGAAATCTTGAATTTGTAGCAGAAAATCATAGTACAACTGTAGATCAATATCTTTCAAAAGCAAAAGATATCGCTTTACAAATTGGCAGTCGTTTTCAAGCAAAGCGAGAATTACAAGCATACAATCAAAATCAATTAAGTTTATCTGAATATCAAGCTAATAGTACCCCAAAACTTTCTGACGCTTTAAAGACATCAAGTGATTTAATTGGAATTAGTCGTTTTGATAATAATGGAAATCTTGTAATTGAGGTAGGAAAGTCAATACCTTCTCAATTTAGAAATATTGCTTCATTAGAATCTCAAGAAGTTTCTATTCAAGATGTAATCAAGATAGAAAACGATTCATTCTTACTCATAAAAGCTCCTATTTTAAGTTCTGAATTTCAAAGGATAGGCACTGATATTATTTTATTTGAAACTACAATTTTGCAAAATCTTATTAACAATTATGTAGGTTTAGGTGAAACTGGAGAAACGGTTATTGGTACTCTTCGTAATGGCAATTTTGAATTATTATTTCCTTTAAGGAATGAATCTGCTTCTCCTTCACCTAGTCTGATATCCGCTTTAGAACAAAGTCTATCTGGACAATCAGGATTATTAATGGGTAATGATTCCTCTTTTCAACCTGAAGTAATTGCCTATAGCAATGTATCAGAACCTAACTGGGGTCTGGCAGTTAAAAAAGATCAAGGTGAATTATATGCTCTCATTAATCGTAGAATTATGATTTCTAGTGTTATTATTGTTTTACTTAGTTTATTAGGAACAACTGCTATTGTTTTAATCATTCGCCCTCTTATAAATCAAGCTATTACGGTTGATGACTTAGAGCAAGAAATTAACGAAAAAACACTTTTACTTGAAGGTAAAACGTTGGAATTACAATTAGAAAAAAGACGAAGTGATCTAATTCATGATGCTTTAGTACAAATGGGACAGTTAAGATCTTTTTCACAAGAAGCATTAGAACAGTCTCTTACTTCTGGTAACAGTGCTAAAAAGTCATTGGAATTGGCTAAGATAGGAAGTTCTCAAGTAGAAGAGACTCTCGAAGAAATGATAAGAATAAAACAAACTGTTGAAACTATTAACACTGAAATTAATAATTTAAGTAACAACACTGAAGAAATTGCTAATATTGCAAACTTAGTAAGAGATTTTGCCAACCAAACTAATCTCTTAGCTCTTAATGCTTCCGTTGAAGCAGTTCGTGCAGGAGAACAAGGGGCAGGTTTTGCTGTGGTGGCTGATGAAATTCGTAATCTGGCTGATCAAAGTAGAGATTCGGCTGATCAAATTCAAGAAATCCTTGGAGAGATTGAAAAAGCCATTGATTCTACGGTAAAAGCTACCAGTAATGGAACTGAAGCTGTTAATTTAGGGTTTAGTATTGCCCAAGAAACTGTGACCACATTTAATGAAGTGAGAAATTCTATTAATGAAGTAGCCAATAGTTCTCAGCAAATTTCTTTGTCTAATCAAGAGCAAACTAATGCTATTGAATATGTGGTTCATACCATTAATGAAATTGAAAAATCTTCTTTTTCAAATATAAATTAACTAATTTTTAATCTTTTTAATAATTGATTATAAGGAAATATTATCTTTTAAAATACTAATTTTTGCGTGATTTACCCTGAATAAAAATTAAATTACGCTTTTTACTATACTATCTATCCCAAATTGATTATGTTATAATATCCACTCTAAAACAATTCCTACACGACTATCTTCTTCCTCAATGGAATTTTGCCTTTCAATATCAGCAGATAAACGAATTTGAGAAGTTATGGCATAACCCACACTTAGAGAAGTGATTCCTACTTCTTCACTTTCTCCCGGAGAAACGAAATTTTGAGTTACAGAAATATCCGCAGCCCCTGTACGTGATAAAACTAAAATAAATTTAACCCCTAAATTTACTCCATCTGTATTAAAATTATTACTTTCTATATACCTATAACCCACTAATGGCGCAATATTAATATAACTCCCCAATGGTAAAATATAGTAACGTAAATCGCTACCCACAGAAACTCGATCTCCATTAAAAGAATTATAATAATCTGCACTCACCGTCAAGCCAGTTTTTCCTAAAAAAATGTCTTCAATTCCCAAATTAATCCCACCATTATCATCATTAGAAGGAAACTGAGAATAGCCTAAACGGATTCGAGTAGTAAAACTAGGATCTTTATCAATATCTTCTAAGACATTTGGCACTTCTTCCAACCAACGTTGTAACAGGGGGCTACTTTCAAGAATTTCCGGATTTATATCTATATCTGAAGGATTTTCGTCATCCAAAGTAGATTCAATTTCATGGTCAGTTTCACATCTAACAGGAATAGCCACTCCTAAAATGAGATTAAAAATTAAGATTGCCATTCCCCAATGGGAGTTTTTTAAGATCACAATTCCATATCCTAAGATTACCTGTCACATCATAACACCAAAAAGAACTAAAATTAGATGTTGTGATAATAATAATCTCAATTTTTCTTTGCCTATTTTCTGGGTTAAAATTTTTCTAGGCTAAAACTTAGAAGTTACACATTGACAAAATAATCCAGTTTTATGGGTAAATTAAATCTATGTCATACTATAATTCCACTGGAAAATATAGTATAATTAATCAAAAAATAATTCTATAATATTTGTCAATTTATGTCCCAAATAAAAATACTTAAAAGAATAGGAATAACATCCATCGCAGCCGCAGCAATCCTAACAGCATTAAATCACATACCAGAAACTAAATTAAATGATAATATCACCCAATTTCAGCGACAAGTAAATATAACCCAAAACAGACAAGGGCAAGAAAAACGGTTAGCATTAGTCATCGGTAATAGCAAATATCAATTTGCAGGACAATTGAAGAATCCAACTAATGATGCTGACGATATGTCAAAGACTTTGAAGGAATTAGGTTTTGAGGTAATTCTAGTAAAAGATGCTAGTTTCCGTGAGATGGATGAAGCCGTTGAAAATTTTGCCGCTCGTCTCAAAAGGGAAAAAGGCACAGGATTATTATTCTATGCAGGGCATGGCATTCAATATCAAAATGAAAATTACCTAATTCCAATAGAAGCAAAGCTGAATAGAGTGCAAGATTTAAAATATGAAAGCGTACCAGTAGGGAAAATACTAGGGGCATTGGAAGATGCTGATAATAAAATTAATATTGTTATTTTAGATGCTTGTCGGAATAATCATTTTACTCGAAGCTGGCGATCTACTCAAAGAGGTTTAGCTACTGTGCAAGCAGTTAGAGGCACATATGTTGCTTATTCTGCTGCACCGGGAGAATATGCTTACGATGGTGAAGGTGAAAATGGTTTATTTACATCTCAATTATTACAGCACATAAAAACACCTAACTTAGATATTGATTTAATGTTTAGAAGAGTTAGATCAGCAGTGGTAAATGCTACAAATTCCCAGAGTTATCCTGAACCTCAAACCCCTTGGAGTTCAAATTCTATTTTAGGGGAGTATTCACTCAATCCAACATCAACTCAAAATTCAGTACCAAATATTGTAAATTCTCCACCACCAAAAACAAAACCTCAAGTTACTGTCAATCCAACACCTAACAATCCTCCATCTGGCAACTTTTCATCACCTCGAAATCTAGTTTCATCAGCTACAGGAGTAGATTATACGCCTTTACGCAATGCACTAGCAGCCAATGATTATCGCAAGGCTAATCAATTAACTTCTCAATTAATGCTCAAAGCAGGAGATAAAGATAACAATCGTTTGCTATTTGCAAACGAAATAAAAAGTTTTCCTTGTGTTGACCTTGGTATCATAGATAAATTATGGTTAGACTACTCTAATGGGCGTTTTGGGTTTAGTGTTCAAAGAGATATTTATCGAAATTCTGGTGGTACAATAGGTGAATACATTAGCAATCGCGATTGGAGAGCATATCGACGATATGCCACTGCTGTAGGATGGAGAAATAGAACCTATATACCCATAGATCGGTATATATTTAATACTACTGCCCCCAAGGGGCATCTACCGTTCGTCAAATATACGGCGTGGCATCAGGGTGATCCTGTATGCGTTGTAGGATGTGTGGCATTTCTTCTCTCATCTTGCGCTCTGTAAACTTTAACATATAAAGGGTACAGAATTTTTTGAAGAATTGTAAAAGGGTTATTTTGTAAGATAGTTAGCGTTTGTCGGAATTCCATACCAGGTATATTGTTTTTATGATAGCAATATCCTCCTTTGAAATCTCTTGGTTTTCGTGACGTAGATAATTTAGCTCAAGACAAATTAATAATATTTTCCAGTTAATACAGTAACTATTAAAAATAAAAATGGTTTTGCCAATAGAAATAGAATCGAAATCAATCACCTTAGAAGAGTTTTTAGAGATACCAGAAACTCAACCACCAAGTGAATATATAGACGGTAAAATCCACCAAAAACCCATGCCTCAAGGAAAACATAGCCGAATTCAAACCGGATTATCTGCTGCCATAAACCAAATAAGTGAATCCCAAAAATTAGCATTAGCCCTCACAGAATTGCGGTGTACCTTTGGAAATCGCTCCCTTGTGCCAGATATTGCCGTATTTGAATGGAAAAATATTCCCCTAGATGATGCCCAAGAAATAATGAATTCCTTTAATATCCCTCCAGATTGGGTAATAGAAATTCTTTCACCTCAGCAGTCACCTAATTCTGTTATTAATAAAATTATTTTTTGTTTGAATCATGGAACAAAATTAGGGTGGTTTATCGATCCAGAAGATCGATCGGTAATGATATTTCAACCAAACAAATTACCAGAAATAAAATATGGAGAAGAAAGATTACCCGCATTAGAGATATTAACCGATTGGCAACTAAAAGTAACTGATTTATTTAGCCTTTTAAAAATTACATAATCTTTATTTAATAAAATTTATCCTAAAAATCATAGAACTTTCTAGTCTTTTAATTCCTCTAGCATTGCTAGGCTTGATTATTTGAGTCATAATAAAAGCCAAATAACTAGATTATTATAATAGAGAGAATATACTTAATTTTAGATAAAATTAAAATTTTAATAAATATGCAAAGACTTCAAATCCAAACCCTGCTCAAAAATTTCATCAATCGGCAACATTACTCCACCTTCAGTCATAAACTTATGGTCTTTAGTAGCGCGAATAACCGCCCCATTCTCCAACTCATACTCAAATAACTCCTGCTCTCCTCGATTGTGCCATTGAGCGATGGGCTGAGTATAGACAAAACCATGAGAATCAACACTATAGACATGACAATTAATTTTTTCATCTACAATTTTCCCAATAGATAAAGCACCATACTCAACCGTAAGAATCAAAGTATCACCACTCAAACAATACTCAGCAAACTTTACCATTTGGTCAAATAAATTTTCAGCCAAATTAGGATTCACACCATTCTTAGTAGCCCCATCAATAAAATTCTCCCGATGCTTTTCCATTTCCGCAATTTTCTTCTTACCCATAGCGCGACGTAACAAATCAGCTTGGCCCAAAGAATAACCCGCCAAATCCTGAGCCATTTTCATAATTTGCTCCTGATAAACCAACACCCCGTAAGTTTCCTTCAAAATGGGTTCTAATAAAGGATGTTGGTATTCGATCTCTTCCCTGCCATGCTTGCGATCGATAAATTTAGGAATTAGACCTGCATCTAAAGGACCAGGACGATAAAGAGCCAAGATAGATGAAATATCCTCAATACTAGAAGGCTTTAAATCCCTAACAATTTGCTTCATCCCTTCAGATTCCAACTGAAAAATACCCTCCAAATTTCCCTTAGATAATAACTTAAGAGTTTCTTTTAAATCAGGAGGAACTTTCTTTTGAGAGCCACTTTCTAAAATCTTGAAAGCTTTTCTCTCATCTAAAGGTAATTGATCGACATCGATATTAAATTGTTTATTCTTTTTAATTAAATCAGCAGTTTTTTGAATAGTAGTAAGATTCTTCAACCCCAGAAAATCCATCTTTAATAAACCCAAAGCTTCCAAATCTTCCATATAATATTGAGTAATTACAGCATTATCATTGCTCAATTGCAAAGGCACAATTTCATCCAATGGGTCAGAAGAAATCACAACTCCCGCCGCATGAACCCCAAAGGTTTTATTCGTGCCCTCAATTCTAATAGCCATATCAACCCAATGTTTAGTATTATCCTCAGTATCATATTTTTCCTTAAACTCTGGGGATGGAGTCTCATCAGAAATCATCACCTTTAATTTAGCAGGTTTTCCCCTAGCCACAGGGATTAATTTAGCCATATAATCAGAGTCTTTATAAGCAATTCCTAATACCCTCGCCACATCTTTTAACACAGCTTTTGATGTCATTCGGTTAAAAGTAATGATTTGAGCAACCTTTTCTTTGCCATATTTTTTAGTAACATATTCAATCATTTTATCCCGTTTATCAATACAAAAATCCGTATCAATATCAGGCATAGATTTTCTTTCAGGATTTAGAAATCTCTCAAATAATAAGCCATGATGCACCGGATCAATATTAGTTATTTTGAGAGAATAAGCAACTAAAGAACCAGCCGCTGAACCTCTTCCAGGGCCTACGGGAATTCCTTCATCTCTAGCGTGTTTAATATAATCCCAAACTACTAAAAAATAGGTTGAAAATCCTTTTTGTTGCATTATCTTTAGTTCTAATTCTAATCTTTCTTTGTAGATAGGATCGATTTCGTCGCGAGATTTGCATTTCAATCTTTCCAGCAACCCATCCCAACTAACTTCATCAAGATAACTATCAGGAGTATGTCCAGCAGGTACTTCATAATTAGGGATTCGCGGCGTTCCCATAATATTATAAGGTTCTATTTTTTCAGCAATTTCTAATGTATTGGTAATAGCTTCTTCTATTACTTCATCTTCTAAATGATCTCGAAATAAAAGACGCATTTCTGCTGCTGATTTAAGATATTCAGTACCACTATAACGGAGACGTTTGTGTTCAGTTATCAGCTTATTAGTTTGGATACATAATAAAGCATCATGGGCTTCAACATCATAACAAGAAATAAAATGAGAGTCATTAGTTGCAACAATTTTAATGCCTAACTTTCGAGCAATTTTTACGATTTCAACATTAACGATACGATCTTCTTTAGAGCCATGATCTTGTATTTCTAAATAATAATCATCTCCAAAACTTTCTTTATACCATTTTGCTAAATCTTTAGCTTCTTTTGCCTTTCCTGCTAATATTAATTGAGGAATTTCTCCACCTAAACAACCACTGGTGATAATTAAACCTTCTTTATATTGTTCTAATATTTCTTTTGTTATACAAGGACGTTTTTGAATACCTTTTCCATGTGTTCCGTCTAAATGAGAAATAGTTGTTAATTTTACTAAATTTTTATATCCTTGAGTATTTTTAGCTAAAACTACTTGGTGATATTTTTTTATTCTTTTAGATCTATCTTCTAAATACTCCTTAACCACATACATTTCATTGCCAATAATGGGCTTAATTCCATGACTTCCACAAAGTTTAATCAATTCGATCGCGCCATACATTACCCCATGATCTGTAAGAGCAATGGCAGGCATTTTTAACTCAACTGCTTTTTTTATTAAAGAAGGTAACTGAGAAGCCCCATCAAGTAAACTATATTCACTATGAATGTGTAATCCTACAAAAGAAGTCATTTATTTTTATTATAAAAATTTTATTATTTTTACTTGTTATTCTATTAATTAATTTACTTATTACTTATTACTTAAAGAAACACCCGGACATATAAAATCCGGGCTAATTCTTCTGACTAGAAATCTAATTATACCTTTTACCATCAGGCATAATTGTGCCATCTAGTTTAGCTTTCCAAAAATAATCTATATTCCTTAATCTAGCTTTCCAAAGATTAGCACCTCGTAAATCTGTACCATGGAGAAGAGCCTCATCAAGAACAGCCCTTTGAAGATTAGCATTTTGAAGATTAGTATTCCAAAGACTTGCATCATAAAGATTAGCACCTTTAAGATTAGCATCTTTTAAATTAGCATTAGCCAATACTGCTTTGGTAAGATTAACACCTTCTAAATTAGCACCTCGTAAATCCGCTCCTGTTAAATCCGCTCCTTTTAAATCAAAACTTCTCAAACTAACACCTTGTAAATTACAACCACGACAAGAGCCAGTTTCACGTAATGTCTTTAAATTTGATGCTAAATTCCTATTATAATTCCTATCATATTGTGATCGCAATCTTGATGATCTTCTTGATGGAGATTGTTGAATTTCTAAAGTTCGATCGATATAATTGCGCATAGCCGAAGATGGTAACTCTTTATATCCTACATTGATATTCCCACCACTTGGTTGATTATTATTTTGCTGAGTAGTAGGAGACTCCATTAAAGTCAAAGTAGTACCAAAAACCGCCACCAAACCAAGAGTCGCTAATCCTGTAACATCAGAAAGAGTCTTAGGTTTAAGCCAATGTAATAATTTTTCCCAACCAGTTTGACTATCTAAAACATTAATGTTTTTTAATTCTCTTAAAGCTTCCTTAGCATTTTTGAAACGATCTTTTAAATTTGGTGCAATAGCTTTATCCAACCACTGTATAAAACGCCAATTTAATTTTGGTAAATGTGGTTTATAATTAAATCTACCAGAGCGATGATCCATTAAACGCCCTACATCATTAGATTTTGTCCCTGTTAATAAACAAATCAGAGTCACTCCTAGACTATAAATATCTGATGCTTCAGTTAAATCACCACTATATAATTGTTCTGGTGGCATAAAACCTAAAGTCCCTTTTACTGCACTACTAGCCGCATTTTCTCTGCTAATCTTAGCAAAACCAAAATCCACCAGATAGACTTTAAATTGAAGAGGATTACTACGATCGACTAAAATATTTTCAGGTTTAATATCTCGGTGAATAATGGGAGGATCTTGATCTTGAAGATATACCAAAACACTTAAGACACCTATAGCCACTTGCTCAATTTCCGCTAAAGTTAGTTCATCTTCTATATCTGCTAAAGATTCCGCGTGTTTATATTCTTGAACTAAACAGAAACCTGATGGAGTTTCAAATGATTCTATATAGCTAGGTATGCTAGAATGATGTAAATTTCGTAATAAATCTATTTCTCTTTGATGTGCATCATAACTCCCCCAATTAGAGTCAGATTGAGCAAATTGAAACTGTTTGATCACTACAGATTGATCCTTTCTGAGATCAGTTGCCAGATAGGTAATTCTTCCACCAGTGTGATTTTGCCCTAATTCTTTTTCTATGCGATATCCATGTGGCTCAAAAATTAAATTATTGCTCATATGTTTGCATTCATTTTTACTTTTTTTCTATAGCGAGGTTAACGTAAAGAAGATTCCTCCCTATTCCATTGTGACACAAAATTTTTAATTGTTTGTATTAAATTATTAATTAACTAGATAAATTATGCCCAGTATACACGGTAGTTGGATCATACACCCGCAACAACAATATTTTTTCCTCTGGGGAGAAATTTGGCGTACTTTAATATCAAAAGAATCAACAGAAATAGAATCAAGAGAATCAACAGAAAAAAACATTTTACCCCATCCTTTTTATCAAAATCTTGAAGAATTAACTTCAAATTTAGAATCTTATCAACTACCATTATCCAAAATTTTCCATAATAATAATTCCCTTGAAGATTACCTTCAAAAAAAGTGGCAATTACAAACCATTACTTTACCTAGTAAAACTACAGAAAAAGGAGATCTTCTTCCTTTTTTATCAGAAGAAATACTTAACGATTCTGAGGATTTTCAATCTATTTCTCTCCATTCTTGGCAGGTTAAAGGATTATCTCTTACCCCAGCAGAAACAGTTTCATTGTTACAAGCTTTACCTTTAGGAAATGAAACTTATTTAGGAGGAGATTTGCGTTTTTGGCTGCAAGTCTATCGTTGGAGTTTGGATTTATTAGCAAGGGGAAAATTTTTCCCAAACATCACTCAACTTGACGAAAATAAAGCCATGGCTTTATGGCAACCTTTAGTAGATAGTAACCAAGCCAGAATTCGTTTTGCTAAATTTTCCCAACTTATGCCTCCTGCTTGTTACAGCTATCAAACAATGACAAATCAAGAAGGAGAATCCATCTCACCACAACAATTATTACTAAGCTTTCTATCTAGTATTTTAGATAATCAATTACGCAATTGGGTAGACGAAATTTATCTTCCAAATGTTCCCTCAATTGTTCAAATTTGGATTGCAAATCTAGCTAAAAAAACTTTTAAATTTAAAGCCAAAACTAAAGAAATCAATCGTCTCGAAACTGCCCTACAAAATTGGACATTACCAATACAAGATTACTTAGTAAATCCTCACAATGGAAAATTAGAACAAAATTTATTTCGTATCTGTTTTCAACTTCAACCTCCTACAAAAAAAGACATAGAAACAGGCAATAATAATTGGCAATTGCAATACAAATTACAAGCATTAGATGAGCCAGAATTTTTAGTAGATGCCCAAACAATTTGGCAAAATCCAGTAGATGAATTAGTAATTTTACAACGCACCATTAAACAACCTCAAGAAACTTTACTCAAAGGTTTAGGCTTAGCATCTCGTCTCTTTCCTACCATTAATGATAGTCTTCAGACTTCACAACCATTATCTTCCTCATTAAATCCTATTGAAGTATATCAATTTATTCGATCGACCGCTTGGCAATTACAAGATAACGGCTTAGGAGTAATTTTACCTCCAGGATTAGCATCCGGAGCCGGAGAAAAACGTTTAGGTATCAAAATAGAAGCCGAAATAATCCCCAAAAAAGGAGAAAGATTAAGCTTAAAAAGTCTCCTCAAATATAACTTAAAACTGGCAGCAGGAGATAAAACCATCTCCAAACAAGACTTTGAAAATTTACTAGAGCAAAAATCCCCCCTAGTAGAAATTGATGGGGAATGGATTGCCCTACAACCAGCAGATGTAAGAGCAGCAGCAGAAGTTTTAAAACAATCCAAAACTGACATGACTCTATCAGTAGAAGACGCTTTACGTCTTAGCACCGGAGACACCAAAGTCATAGCCAAATTACCAGTGGTAAAGTTTGAAACATCCGGGGTTTTACAAGAATTAATCGATAATATTAATAATAATCAATCAATTCAAACCATAGAAACACCACAAGAATTTCAAGGAAAATTACGACCATATCAACTAAGAGGTGTAAGTTGGTTAGGATTTTTAGAACGCTGGGGATTAGGTGCTTGTTTAGCAGATGATATGGGACTGGGAAAAACCCTCCAATTCATAGGTTTTATGCTCAAATTGAAAGAAGAAGGGATGTTAGTCAAGCCAATCTTAGTAGTTTGTCCCACATCTGTAATTAATAATTGGCAAAAAGAAATCCAAAAATTCGCCCCAGTATTATCTACCTTAATTCATCATGGGGATAAACGCAGTAAAGACAAAACTTTTGCTAAAGAAATAAAAAAAATAAATGTAGTAATTACCAGTTATTCATTAGTTTATAGAGATTTAAAAACACTCCAAAATATAGAATGGTTAGGAGTAGTATTAGATGAAGCACAAAATATCAAAAACCCTCAAGCCAAACAATCACAATCAGTCAGGAAATTAAACACAGGTTTTCGCGTAGCATTAACAGGTACACCAGTAGAAAATAGGTTATCGGAATTGTGGTCAATATTAGATTTCCTCAACCCAGGTTTTTTAGGAGAGCGTCAATTTTTCCAGCGTCGTTTTGCCATACCAATAGAAAAATATGGGGATGGAGAATCATTACAAACCTTGCGATCTTTAGTACAGCCTTTTATCCTACGTCGCCTTAAAACTGATAAAGATATTATTACTGATTTGCCAGAAAAACAAGAAATGAACGTATTTTGTGGTTTATCAAAGAAACAAGCCCAATTATATCAACAATTAGTGGATCAATCTTTAACGGAAATTGAATCAGAATCTGGTATTAAACGCCGAGGATTGATTCTTACCTTGCTCTTAAAATTAAAACAATTATGTAATCATCCCTCCCTTTTCTTAAAAGAAAAAAAATTACAATCTTCCCAACTTTCCGGTAAATTAATGCGTCTAGAAGAGATGTTAGAAGAGTTAATCGATCGAGGCGATCGTGCCTTAATTTTTACCCAATTTTCTGAGTGGGGAAAACTCTTAAAACCATATCTAGAAAAGAAATTAGCCACAGAAACTCTATTTTTATATGGTGCAACTCGCCGTTTACAAAGAGAAGAAATGGTAGATAGATTTCAAAACGATCCCCAAGCACCACCAATTTTTATTTTATCTTTAAAAGCAGGAGGAGTCGGATTAAATTTAACTAGGGCAAATCATGTATTTCATATCGATCGCTGGTGGAATCCAGCAGTAGAAAATCAAGCCACCGATCGAGCATTTAGAATTGGACAAAAACAAAACGTCCAAGTACATAAATTTGTTTGTACTGGTACTTTAGAAGAAAAAATCAACGACATGATCGAAAGTAAGAAAAACTTAGCCCAACAAACCGTAGATGCAGGGGAAGAATGGTTAACAGAATTAGATACAGATAAACTTAGAAACTTATTAATACTCGATCGAGATGGGGTAATAGATGAAGGGAATAATTAACCCTTTTAACTATCAGACTTTTTACTATTAATATATTGACCATGAATATTCACAGAATAAGGAACTAAATAAGTCAATAAACCTGAAATCCATCGTTGTTTAGTCATTTTCCCTTTGATTAATGCCGAACCATGATTAATCATAAATAATACTGAACCCACAACTAATATCACTTTTCCAAAAGCATAACATACTTGGGTGAGGAAGAGACAAGGAGAACAAGGAAGACAAGGAGAACAAGGAAGATGGGTTTTGGGTTGGGACTCTGAAGGTTTTGGATAGCTTTAACTCTATTATCATTTTATAAATTTCGTATAATGCTACTTTAAAAGCTGTGGGCATCATTTTTTTATTCACTAAAGCACTAGCAAACCCTTGGATTAATTTCATTACTGATGATATAACAGGTTAAATATGATGAGAAAAATATATGATCAAGCTAAAATTAAAACTTAGCCTTGAAAAAAAAATATCAATTCAAATATATGAATTATTAAATAACAAACTATAATTGTTTAGCAAAAAATTCTGAGCTTAATTTGAAAGATTAATTATAAACTCATCAACTCTAAAAACAAAAAAGAAACAGGATACATATAAGAAAAAGCCATACTAAAGAAGAAAATTACTTCATTAATTATTTAATTAATTGCAGTTCCTTGGTTACATCCAGTCACACCACCAGAAGCAGAAGCTTCTACAGGACTTCCCACACTCAAGGATTGACATAAAACAGTATCATAAATACCATTACTATGAGAAATAGCTCCCTCATGGCCTCTAACACCATCCCCTTGAGCGTCCACAGGAGTTCCTGTTATGATAGAATTATTAGAATCAGGAGCATCAACCACAAAGTCATAGTAATCACTAATAACAATCACACCAAGAGCATTTTCAACCTCTGGATTGCCACTAAACATTTGTTGTTTTTCAAAATGATATGCTTGCTGAGATCTAGTAACTGCTCCAATAGCACTTTGTCCTTCTCCTTCCCTTGCCTTACCAACCTGTGCTAACAAATTAGGAAGAGCAGTTGCAGCTAAGATTCCAACTATGATTACCACAACAAGTAATTCGATAAGAGTAAAACCTTGATTTTTCTTATATTGGTTGAATTGAGAAAGTATCTTAAGTTTCAAGTTAATAGACATAGAATTTATATTAAGATAAATTTAGATTATAAATGTTTCTGGTTCTTAAATATTATGTTACCCAGATTCTTTAAAAAACCTATCTCAATTATTGATAAAACAACAAACAACAATGCAATTATTAGCAGGTGATATTGGCGGCACTAAGACGATATTAACATTGGTAGAAGTAAATCAGGATAAACAAACTTATCAAACAATTCACCAAGAAAAATATCCCAGTTCCAATTATCCCGATTTAGTCCCAATCATCAAAGAGTTTTTAGCATCCATAGACAATCCACCAGTAAAAATTGCCAGTTTAGCAATAGCAGGCCCTGTGATTAACAATACCTGCAAATTAACTAATCTCAGTTGGGATTTAGACGGGAAACGTATAGCTTCCCAACTAGAAATGGATGAAGTAATTCTCCTTAATGATTTTGCCGCAGTAAGCTATGGAATATTATATTTAGAAAAGAAAGATCTTCATATTCTTCAATCAGCAAAAGCTCAAAAAAATGCCCCCATAGCAGTTATTGGTGCAGGCACAGGTTTAGGGGAAGGATTTTTAATTCCTCAGAATTCTGGCTATGAAGTATTCCCAACAGAAGGTGGCCATACAGAATTTCCTGCCCGTGAAGATTTAGAATGGGAATTATATCAAGATATTTGCTCTAGATTATCCATTGATCGAGTTTCAGTAGAAAGAGTAATTTCAGGGCAAGGAATTGTTTCTATTTATCAGTTTTTAAGAGACAAAAAATTTGCTCCTGAATCTGTTGAAATAGGTAAAAAAATTAGACAATGGGAAGCTAGTGAAGGAAAAGACATAGATCCTGGTGCTATTATTTCACAAGCAGCCCAAGAACAAAAAGATACTCTCTGCCAAAAAACCATGTCTATGTTTATTTCCTCTTATGGTGCCGAAGCTGGAAATCAAGCCCTCAAACTTCTATCCTATGGTGGTGTTTACATTGCAGGGGGAATCGCTGCTAAAAATTTATCCTTAATGGAAAATGGTGAATTTATTCAAGCTTTCAACAAAAAAGGTAGAATGAGTTCTATTATGCAAAATATTCCAGTTTATATAATTCTCAATCAAGAAGTTGGTTTGATTGGTTCTATCTTTTATGGAATAAAGTGATAAAAATTAAATATAATTAAATCATATAACTAACCTTAATAAATATCAAAAATTCTACCTTTGTTTCCAGAAACTTTTTCTTTAACTTAAGAATCAGGTTTCTTTTCCCTGTCTTGAAAAAGTGTCTTGTAGCTCAATGCTATAATAAAGTTGGACTAAAAAATTTAGAGAAGGTTAATTATTTAAGATTCACTATGGCAGGACATAGTAAATGGGCTAATATTAAACGTCAAAAAGCAAGAGTAGATGCTAAAAAAAATGCAGCCTTTACTCAATTATCTCGTGCTATAATTGTAGCAGCACGTGCTGGAGTTCCGGATCCTGATGCTAATTTTCAGTTGCGCACGGCCATTGATAAAGCCAAAGCAGTAGGAATGCCAAATGATAATATTAATCGAGCCATTGCAAAAGGTGCAGGAACATATTCAGATTCAGAATCTCAGCTAGAATCTATCCGTTATGAAGGCTATGGACCCGGAGGGGTAGCAATTTTGATCGAGGCACTCACTGACAATCGTAATCGTAGTGCAGCCGATGTTCGGGCTGCCTTTACCAAAAATGGCGGAAATCTTGGGGAAACAGGTTGTGTTAGTTGGATGTTTGAGCAGAAAGGAGTTGTTACTTTAGAAGGAAACATAGAAGAAGAAAAGTTATTAGAAGCATCTCTAGAAGGAGGAGCATCAACTTATGAATTAATAGAGGATGAAGAATTTGTAGGTGCAGAAATATTTACAGAAACTGAAAACTTAGAAAATCTAAATAAAGCTCTTCTTGATCAAAAATTTACTGTCACAGATGTAGAATTACGTTGGATTCCAAACAACACTGTAGAAGTTACAGAATTAGAAATTGCTCAATCCTTGATCAAATTGATAGATACCCTAGAATCTCTAGATGATGTAGCCAATGTCACTGTAAATTTTGAAATGTCTGATCAACTACTTCTGAAGGAAGTTTAAAAAATGTTAATGGTAAAGCTTTAACCAGTGGGAAATAAGATAAAATAGGAACTTATACTATATAAAAGATTAAGACAGTAATACAACCATAGTTAAAGAAAAAAAAGTAAGTTATTAAACTAATGCGAAGTCAAGCCATTGCCTGGTTAAAAGAAAACGTACCACCCAGACGTCTACAACATGTTTTAGGAGTAGAGCAATTATGTGGGGAATTAGCAAGTATTCATAATATAGATCTAGAAAAAGCAAAAACTGCCGGTTTAATGCATGATTTAGCCAAGTTTTTTAGCCCAAGTAAATTATTAGCTATTGCTAAACAAAATGGGATCGAAATTGATAAATACTATCAAAAAAAACCCAAACTATTACACGCAGAAGTAGGAGCAATCATAGCTAGGGATGAATTTGGAGTAAAAGACGAGGACATTTTAAATGCAATTAGAAATCATACATTAGGCAATCCAGATATGAGTACTTTAAGTTGTATCGTATTTGTAGCAGATGCCTTAGAACCAAATCGAGGTAGTAGTGAAGAAAGAAAAATAATGCGTCGCCTAAGTCACAGAAATCTGTACAAATGCGTAAAATTAACTTGTGATAGTTCGATAAATTACTTAATAAGTGAACAAAAAACTATTCATCCCCGTACAATTTTAACTAGGAATTGGGCTTTAATGCAGTCAAAATTCAAAAATGAATGCAGAAAGTAGAAAAATTGAATCAAGAAAAAACAAAAAAAATCAAAAAACAATATTAGCTAAAAGGAGATAAACAATATTGATGAGAAATGAAATGGATAATTATCTAGAAATAGCGAATCAAAACCCAACAAAAATCAATGAAACAAAAGAGACAACCATAAATATTTTACCTTGGAAAATAGCTCAAGCAGCAGAAGATCGTAAAGGCTCAGAAATCTTGATCTTAAAAGTAGAAGGAATCTGTTATCTGACAGATTATTTTGTGATCGTAACCGGATTTTCTAAAGCACAAGTACGAGCAATTTCTGACTCGATCGAAGAAAAAATTGCTAGAGAATGCCAAAAAGAACCATTACGTATCTCTGGAAGAACAGAAGCAAATTGGATACTTCAAGATTATGGGGATGTGATAGCTCATATCTTCTTACCTCAAGAAAGAGAGTACTATAATTTAGAAGCATTTTGGGGTCACGCAGAAAAAATAGAATTTTCTCAAAGTAATTAAGAGGTTGTTAATTTTGCTAGTGGTAATTGTATAGTTAAGCAAATAAGTCAGTAAATGGGTATTTGTTTCATATTCCTAGGAGGTGTTAATAGGTGGAGAAAAACTTGGAATTAATTAATTAATTAATTGATAAGAATTAAAGATCGTCAAAATTCCAAAAGATAAATTAAATCCGTCTAGTTATGAGTTAGTGATTTTGGAAAAATAAATTAAAAATATCCAAATCCTGATTTTCTGATAATTCTCAGGTTCTTACCACAACAGAATTATGGAAAACCTCCCCAGAAAAACTGATAAAGAAACCTTAAATCATCGAAATTTAAATAATAAAAATTCAATAATCAAACTTCAATAATCAAACTTCAATAATTACAATGGACAATGAAAAATTAACAACAAAATTTTGCCCCGTCCCAGAAGAACAACAACCAATAAAAGAATACGAAGAATTAAAAGACTCCTGGTTATTTAGCTGGGCAACCTTATCGGTATTAGCATACACCAGAAAATTACTATGGGTAGGAGTATGGGGCGGAGCCATCTCATCGTTTTTAGCAGCAGGGAGTTTCTCCCCAAAATCAAACTTAGTAGCATTTATTCTCTCAACCATACTAGGAGCATCAATTTTAATCTTTTTATTTGTAATCAGATTATATTTAGGATGGTCTTATATTGCATCTCGTCTCGATGAAAAACAAGTATTCTATGAAGAATCAGGATGGTATGATGGACAAATTTGGGTTAAACCCCCAGAAATAATTCAAAGAGATCGCCTGATCCTAAGTTATCAAATCAAGCCAATTATCTCCCGTCTGATTAAAACAATACTCATCCTTAGTATAATCATCGTCATGGGCATTATAATCGGGCTAACCATAGCTTAAATACCAAAATACATCAAACAGCAAAATCAAACCGAATGACAAGAGGAAAAAGAACCCAAGCCCCAAAATTAGAAGTACAATTACTCAGAGAAGGAATTGTAGAATCAGTTCACCAAGTAGAAGCAACTGTAAGCGATCGCAAAGGTCGTATACTTTTATTAGCAGGTAATTCAGAAGCTACAGCATTCGTTCGCTCCGCTCTTAAACCCTTTCAAGCTTTAGCAGTAATCTCCACAGGAACCATCGAGCGTTATGACTTAACAGACAAAGATTTAGCTATTATCTGTAGTTCTCATCAAGGAACCATCGAACAATCCAGACAAGTATTTAATGTTCTCTGGAGAGCAGATATCGAGCCATCAGCTTTACAATGCCCCATCCCACCAGGAAAAGAAAGCCGCTTACAATACAACTGTTCTGGAAAACACGCCGGTATGTTAGCAGTATGCCAGCAACGTAATTGGCAATTAAATACCTATTTGCGTCACTCTTCCCCTGTACAAAAATTGATTTTGAGTAAAGTATCAGAATTATTAGAAATGCCAGGAGAGGAACTCATTAGTGCTAGAGATGACTGTGGCGCACCTACTTATCTAATGCCGATTAGCAAAATGGCTTTACTTTATGCTCAGTTAGCTTCAGGCGATCGTTTAGATTTAGAAAGAATTGTCAGGGCAATGACTCATTATCCAGAAATGGTTGCTGGTGATGGGGCTTTTGATACAGAGTTAATGCGTTTATCTGAAGGATTATTAGTTAGCAAATCTGGTGCTGAAGGTATTCAATGTATTGGCAGAGTGGGAGAAGGAATGGGATTAGCAATTAAAGTATTGGATGGTGCCAAACGGGCTAAATATGCTGTTGCTATTCATTTGTTAAAACAATTAGGTTGGATTACTCCTGCTATCTCTGAATCTCTTTCAGAAAAATTTGCTATTTTAAGCGATCGCAAACGTTTAGAAGTTATGGGTGAATTAACAGTAGTTTAATCTAAATTTTGAGTATGAGAACTAATATTATTTTTCCTCATCTTCCCCATCTTTAACGGATCAGAAAAATTCTTGGAGATTATCAAAGATATAAATTCAATTTCTTTAAATTTATCATTAATATAGATAGAAATATAGACAAAAACGGGTACGATCAGGATGGAATTTCTAAAAGTTTTTTAGATTCTGA